>NZ_JBEOPO010000040.1:0-45247 GCF_040310145.1 Shewanella sp. S1-49-MNA-CIBAN-0167
CTAGCAGTGACGAAGTCACGCCCTAGCAGCGAAGCGACCCTAGCAGTGACGAAGTCACGCCCTAGCAGCGAAGCGACCCTAGCAGTGACGAAGTCACGCTCTAGCAGCGAAGCGATACTAGCAGTGACGAAGTCACGCCCTAGCAGCGAAGCGACCCTAGCAGGACGCCAACGAAGTCATGATTGCTTAGCGCAACAATAACAATGGAATATGACTTTTACTGATCATCCGTGTCGTGTTGCTGCCTACAAAAAATTCACGAATACGTGAATGACCATAAGCACCCATGACCATTAAATCAATTTGGTTTGCTAGTTGGTAAGCTTCAAGGGCGATTTGCACCTCTCCCTGACAAACCGCTGTTGTCACCTCAAAACCTGCCTCGGTAAGAGATTCTGCAACCAAGGTCAATTCGGTCATTGCTTGAGATTGATGGTCAGATGCCATCACCAAATGGCATTCGAGCCCTTCAAGTAGTGGACTGCTTACCACTCGATTAAGGACTGTTTTAGAGGTCTCACTACCATCGTAGGCAATCATAAAACGTGTTGGTATTTGAAACTCAGCCATGACAACTAAAATAGGCTGTTTAAGAGTTCGAATAACACTTTCTAAATGAGTTCCAATCGCCTGCGCCTGATCTTGATGTTGCTCTCCTTGACGCCCGATAACCACGAGTCTGGCATCGGATTCTTGCTCTAGCAGCGTTTCAACCAAATCCCCATGCCGCTGTAGCGTTTCAACCACAACTAAAGGTTGTGCGTCAATAATGCGCGTTTTGGCATCTTGAAGCATATATTTGCCTTGTTCGAGTGCAAGCTTGCTCATGCGCCCTTCAAGTTCAACCATTTCAGCAAGTAGATGTTCTCGGCTACCAAGGCCAATATTTCCCGACAGGTTTAACTCTGTAGGATAGCCCGATTTATCCAATACATGTAGTAAGGTTACTGGGGCATCTAACTGCATGGCCGCCCATCCACTGGCATCGGATACGGCGAGTGTGGCTTTTGAACCATCGATACAGGCAATCACATTTGTCATCATTATTATCCTTTTATGCTGTTGCTATGGGCTTAGTGACCAGACATTATGTTTTCAACGTCTTCAGGCTTATCATGCACACCAAATTTATCCACAATGGTCGCACTTGCTTCGTTAAGACCAATCAATTCAACTTCAGTCCCCTCTCGGCGGAATTTAATCACCACCTTATCGAGTGCCGATACGGCAGTAATATCCCAAAAATGTGCTTGAGATAAATCAATGGTGACCTTATCGACCACTTCTCTGAAATCAAATGAATCAACAAATTTTTCAGCTGAGGCAAAAAATACCTGTCCGACAATTTGATAATGACGCTCAGCTTCGGCTGTCGTCGAGGTGCTCTTAACAACCATGAAACGGCCAACTTTATTGGCAAAGAATAGCGACGCGAGTAACACGCCAACAAATACTCCAATGGCTAAATTATGGGTTGCCACGACAACAACTACTGTGGCGACCATCACAAGGTTAGTCGATAAAGGATGATGTTTAAGATTACGAATAGAATCCCAAGAGAAGGTTCCTATAGACACCATGATCATCACGGCAACGAGTGCGGCCATAGGGATCATTTTTAACCATTCACCCAAAAATACGATTAACACTAATAGGAAAATACCCGCTGAAAAGGTCGACAAACGTCCACGACCGCCAGATTTAACATTGATAATTGATTGACCGATCATGGCACAACCCGCCATTCCGCCCAGTAAACCGGCACCGATATTGGCAATACCCTGCCCTTTACATTCGCGGTTTTTATCGCTTGGCGTATCGGTTAAGTCATCAACAATGGTGGCAGTCATCATCGATTCTAATAAACCAACAACAGCCAGTCCTGCAGAATAAGGAAAGATAATCATCAAGGTTTCAAACGTTAACGGCACATCAGGCCAAAGGAAAATAGGTAACGTATCAGGAAGTTGCCCCATATCACCGACAGTACGGATATCTAAACCAATAAACGCAGCAAACACAGTTAGCGCGACAATACACACTAAGGGCGAAGGCAGCGATTTACCAATCACAGGAATTAATGGAAATAAGTAAATGATACCCAGGCCTGCTGCTGTCATGGCGTACACATGCCAAGTCACATCAGTGAGTTCAGGCAACTGAGCCATAAAGATTAAAATGGCTAACGCATTCACAAAACCCGTCACCACCGACCGCGAGACAAAACGCATCAAACTGCCAAGCTTTAAGTAACCTGCCGCAATTTGGAGTATGCCCGTCAATAGAGTCGCTGCTAATAAATACTCAAGACCTTGTTCTTTAACTAAGGTCACCATCAATAGTGCCATTGCACCCGTGGCAGCAGAAATCATTCCCGGACGACCACCCGTAAAAGAAATCACCACAGCGATACAGAACGAAGCGTACAGGCCAACCTTAGGATCAACCCCAGCAATAATAGAAAAGGCAATCGCCTCAGGAATTAACGCTAGCGCAACGACAATACCGGCTAACAGATCTCCACGGATGTTCGAGAACCACTCTTTTTTCATGCTTTGTATCATGTATTTTACTCTGTTTAAATTTTGGCCAATATATCAACAACATAAGCTAACGCTCGATCTATATCTGCGTGTCACCAGTGAAATTAACTCATTAATACGACAAAATGATATTGGATAATGAGATACGACAAAAACTACCAAGAAGGCAGCGATTACGGACGGATCTAAGCGATCCAAATAGGGAAGGAAATACTAATGCGGCTAGTGCTCATTAATGAAAAAAACCTCGCTATTTTGGTGTTAATTAGGTTTAACATTAATTACACAAGCACTCTATAAAAAGTGCTGGCGGCAGTATAAAGGGTTGTTTAAGCAAAATCAAAGAGCGTAAAAGTAACCTTGCAGACGCTTTTACTAAATGACTGTCTCGTCAGGGCTGTATAAAGTGCCACAAGATATTGATAGCTCAGGTCTAGTTTCATTGAGACAGATGTTGCAAATCGATAGAAAATGATAGTAAGAAAAGCTTTAACCCAGTTTTAGATTTACCATAACAAACTAACCAAACCAATTAGTCTCGCCGATTAATTGTTGCGAGACTAGTATGTAGTCTATCAATAAAGCGCTTAGTATTTAGAAGGCTCACGCATCGTTGCCGCTACTCAATGATCTCCATTTAAGAGAGTGGCGACTTCTGAATAGTTTTCTTTTATGTCTAACAATAGCGCACCTGCATAATGGCTATCTTTAAATGTAGGCTAAACAAGTTTGCATCCGATGACCCATGTACCCGCGTTCGTCATCTGATTATCTAAGGTATTGAAACAGGTAGAATTAGCAATAAATGCTTTAACAAAGCTTCTGATTTTTATTGATTAAAAACCATAATATGCAGGCGCTAAATAAATAATCTCAGCTTCACGGGTTTGAAACACGGTCTCAATTTTTTGAGTTTTTTCATTAATCAGTCGATATGCAAATTGATGCGTTAAACGCTTTTTTTCAATAGGATCGTTTTGAGCATCTAATTCAACTAAATGTACTGATATTAACGTCTTGGGTTCATTTTCAGCATTATCCTGAGCGCTTACATTTGCTGATAACACAAATGTAGCAGCACACAATAACAATTGACTGCCGAACAATGTTGAATTGAAAACCACGTTAACTCTCCTTGTTGATAAAACAAAACAACTTAAATCGCATAGCGCTATTAACTCAAGCATAATGTAATAATCATGCTATATCTGCAGAAGGGTAAGCGGTAAAGCATTAGGTCGTTAGTGCCTTAAAACCGCATCTTCATCAGGGATTTAAAAACTAACCAACCCTGCGCTAAACTTGCCATTTTGCTCAATTATCGGTACTTTTAACCCTATTGAAAGACCTAAAAATAACAACAAAGGATTACGGATGGGAAACATACTTTGGGTGGCCTCTTACCCTAAATCAGGTAATACCTGGGTGCGTGCATTTTTAGAAAACTACATTCAAAATCAAGATCTGCCCATAGACATCAATACCATGCACACCATTTCGACAGCAGAATCGGCGGCGCATCGTTATCAAGCTTATTTACCAAAAGGTAAAACCGCCACCACCGAGCTCACGTTAGAAGAAGTCAGTCTACTGCGGCCACAGGTTCAAGCCGATATTGCTCAGCAAGCTAATGGCACTACGTTTGTAAAAACCCACAACTACTTAGGCGAATATAACGGCCAGCCACTGCATAATTCTACTGTCACATCAGGAGCCATCTATGTGGTTCGTAACCCGCTAGATGTGGCAATTTCAATGGCTAATTACTTTGGTTACAGCATCGATGAGGCCATTGCTTATATGGCAGAAGAAATGACGGGTACCCCAAATGAAGCACCACATGTGCCGCAAATTATTACATCTTGGTCTATGCATGTATCTAGTTGGACAGCCGATGATGCCTCAAAGTTGATTTTACGTTATGAAGATATTTTGGATGACCCCAAAAAAGCCTTCAGAAAAGTTGAGTCATTTTTGGGGTTGAAAAAAGATCCTCTGCGGTTAAAAAATGCCATTAAGCATTGCTCTTTTGCGCAATTAAAAGCCCAAGAAACCAAACGCGGCTTTGTGGAAAAACACGAAAATGCCAATGCTTTTTTTAGAAATGGCGCCAAACATCAGTGGAAAACAAAACTCACCGCTGAACAAGTGCAAAAAATTGTCGACACTCATTATGAACAAATGAAGCGCTTTAAGTATTTACCTGGGGGCAAGTAGCCTTATTGAATAAATGGCGCTTGAAACAACTGACCTTTAAAATAAGTCACTCTTTCGCGCAATCGCGCCGATAAAAAATGTCCTATGGCATCAGCCATAGGACATTTTTATTGGATGTTATTTAGGGTATCGAAGTGATTAATTGTATTTACGCGCTTAACTGGGTTTACGGTAAGCCATGATCAGCAGCACTACACCGGTGAGTAGAAACGGTAAGCTTAACCACTGGCCGGCACTGAGTATCGACTCATGGTAGGCCGCTTGACTCACTTTAACGCTTTCAATAGCAATACGGGCGCTAAAGACTGACACTAAAAATACACCAAAAATCGCACCGTGTTTTTGCTTCATGTTGGTATATTTATAAATGGCGTATAAGCCAATAAATATCAATAAATAAGCAAACGATTCATACAACTGTGCAGGGTGGCGCGGTAACATATCTATCCGCTTAAAAATAATTCCCCATGGCAGAGTCGTTGGTTCGCCCAAAATCTCTGAATTAGCAAAGTTGGCTACACGGACAAAAAAGCCAAATATCGCAGTGGCGATCGCTAAACGATCAAGCAAAAACAAAAACGGTAACTTCACTTTGCGTTGGTAGTAATACAAGCCTATTATCGCCCCGAGCCCACCACCATGGCTGGCGAGTCCGCCTTCCCAAATTGCAAAAAATTTCAGCGGATGAGCAAAGTAATAACTCGGATCGTAGAAAATACAATGGGCTAAACGCGCACCAACAATAATGCCCACCACACAATAAACCAATAGGTTATCGAGTGATTCAATATCTAAGCCTTCTTTTGTGTAAATTCGCTTCATCACCTGAAAGCCAGTCGCAATCGCTAACGCAAATAACGCCCCATACCAATGAACCTTTAACCCCATAAAAGAGATCAATACAGGGTCAAGATCCCAAATGATGTGTTCCAAATTACCTACTCCAGTTAATGCTGTGTTTTATCGCATTATGCTAAAACAACTTTGCTGCAGATGATACCCAGATACGCTGCACAAGAGAAAGTTTCATTAACTAATAAACATACTGCGGCTAAATAAGGTAACATTTAGCGCTTATTGACCGTGTGCCAAATGAATGTGTAGAGTTATCTAATGATTGCTGATAAGACCGAATACCATATTGATATAACAGAGCATGGTACTGATGCCATTAATTTGCTGGCGCAAACCAGTGGCTTAAGCAAACAAGTGTTAAAAGGTGCCATGCAAAAAGGTGCCATTTGGCACAGTCACGGCAAGCAAACCAATCGTATTCGACGCGCAAAAAAGCCTCTGCAACCCGGTGACAAACTACACCTTTATTACAATCAATACATTTTAGACGAACAGGTTGCACCGGCAGAGTTACTGTTTGATGAAGGTGAATACAGCATTTGGTACAAGCCTTATGGTATGCGTTGCCAAGGCTCAAAGTGGAGCGACCACAGCACCATTAATCGCTATGCAGAGTTGCATTTACAACCGCAACGTAATGCCTTTATTATCCATCGCCTTGACCGCGCAGCAACCGGTTTATTGCTGCTTGGTCACAGTAAAAAAACCACCGCTGCTATCACTCAGTTATTTCAAAGCCGCGCACTGGAAAAATATTATCAAGTGATTGTCGAAGGCGAGTTTCCTAGCCAACCCATTAGCATTGATAGCCCAGTCGATAATAAACCAGCACTGTCACATGCGACTCGTCTGGTCCATAATCCAGTGCTTAATCAATCAAAGGTGCAGGTAAAAATAGACACTGGCCGTAAACATCAAATTCGTATTCACATGGCTAGCCTTGGTCATCCCGTGGTGGGGGATCGTTTACATGGTCATGGTGACGAGCATTCACCTGATCTGGCACTGACATCGTGTTTTTTTCGCTTTATTTGCCCAGTCAGTAACACCCTAAAAACCTTTGAATTACCCGAGCATTACCGTCCAGCGTTTATCGTCACCTAAGCAATAGCAATGTGATTCATAACCACAATCATTGTTCATCAACAGTCATGGAACCACACACTATGCGTCACATTATCATGTTACTTTGCCTTACTTGCAGCCAATGGAGCATAGCCGCCAGTTTACAACTGCCCGACAGTACTGAAACGGTAGTCGTTAACGGTAAGGCCTCTGAGCAATCTAGCGTGAAACTCGACTTAACCCTGCCGGGTGGCATGCAACAGATAGCCTTTCGCTATCAAGCCCGTTACCGCGATAATGGCCGTCAAGATAACTTTATCTCTGACGTCGTTATCTTACGCTTTCAGGCCGAAGAACAAACCTATCAGTTAACCCTTCCGGCCATTAACTCAGCCTCAGACGCCAATCAATTTAATGCTCAACCCGCTTTAGGGTTAATCGATCAAACAGGCAAAACCATGGCGTTTACCCAAGATAAACTGATGAAATCTGGCTTACAAATTGGACGGGATTTTGCCCAAGAAATTGCTCAGTATAATGCCTCTGATGCCATAGCTGCTATCGCACCGAATACAGCCATAATCAAAAGATTAGCAACAGCAGCCCCAGCCATGGCAATAGCAAGCGAACAGGGCTCCCAAGTAATGAGCAATTCCGCAGTTCCATTGGTTAAAAAGCCTGAAGATATAACCCAAGCAGAAGTCAGTAGAATGCTAGATTATTGGTATCAAAAAGCGAATAACCACACCCAAGCCGAGTTTAAAGCTAAAATAAATCAATAATGATAGATTGTTATAAATCGAGTGTTGAATTTAGATAGCTTGAATTTAGATAGCTTGAATTTGATAGCTTGAATTTGATAGCTTGAGTTTAGATAGCTTGAATTTAGATAGCCGCAAACATATCGATGATAATCGATTGGTTAGGAAATATATCGAAATATTATTAGTGCTAATGTCAAAAATTAGCACCCGCCTGTAGTTAAAGAATAAAAAACGAATATCCGCTTTATCGAATTAAGCCACAAGGTAATAATTGAAAATAATGACTGCATTGTCGGAATCGCTGCCGTTGGTTACCCCAGCGCTAAAGTCAGTAAGATACTTTGAAGCCCCCTTATGTGGATATATCCTCAAGAGTATTTAGAATCAATTAAGACAATCAATTAAAATAATCACCTAGGCTTGCTTACATACCATATCACCAGCTTTAGACACGCTTAATTATCCAATAAATAGTCAGTCGGCTTTGTAGACCTCTTTTATATCGATTATTTATAGAAGAAAATAGTCCACGGTTAGCCACATGGTCACTGTTTTGTCTTCAAATTTACAACATACATTTTATCAACATTCATGTTCTACAAAATACATTTAGGCTCATCGTCTTGGCTGGTGAACTTTTGCTATCGATTCATTTCAATGAATTAAAATCATATCAATTTTGATAAACGCATCGAAACACGGTATTAAATCATTGACTACCTTGAGTAAGCAAAGTGCAGCCAGTTTCAGGGTTTCAGTCGTTATATCTTATAAATTTTAAAATATTACTTTAGGGAACGAGTGCCGAAACAGTTAGGTGTAAGGGAAATACGGGTTTGCCTGCATACAACCGACCTTGGCCGCGTAGTTCTTATTTGGCATAGGCTACACCCTTTATTTTACTGTTAAAACAACTACAATTTTGTTATTGAGTTGTTAAATTGATAATATCCTTGTCATCGCACTGCTATACTCTAATTTACACGATTAAAAGCCTTGAGGTACTCTTTGTCCGAGCTAATTAACTATAAGCATTTGCGTTACTTCTGGGCTGTTGCACATGAAGGAAGCATAGCCAAGGCAAGTAAAAGCTTACATATCACACCCCATACTATTAGCGGACAACTCTCTTTATTAGAGGCTCGCATGGGCTGCGCATTGTTTGAAAAACAAGGGCGAAACTTGGTTTTAACGGAACCCGGTAGAACAGCGCTGAAATACGCTGATGACATTTTCAAATTAGGTCATGAACTCAGTAGTGTAATGCGAAGTTCTGCTTCATGTAACCAGACTGATTTTATGGTCGGTGTGGCAAGCTCTTTACCTAAAACGATTGTATGTAAAATTATTGAGCCCGCATTTCTCATACCTGATGGCATCAACCTGATAAGTACAGAGGGCCCAGTTTCAGGACTATTGGCTGATCTATCCATGCACAAATTGGACATGGTTATCAGTGATGCGCCGACTAACACAACCCAGGGAACCAGCGTTTTTAATCATTACCTTGGTGAGTCTGGATTAACCTTTTTTGGGGTTCCTGAACTCAAAAAACGATTAGCACCGAACTTTCCAAAATCACTTCATCATGCTCCAATTTTATTGCCTACAGAACAATTTGGAATACGGCAGTTATTTGATCAGTGGATTCATAGCCAAAAAGTATTTCCTGATGTCGTGGGCCAATTTGATGACAGTGCCTTAATAAAGTCATTTGGACAACGAGGTCTAGGGGTCTTTTTTATGCCTACAGCGATAGCAGATGAAGTATGTCAGAACTTTGGTGTTCAAGTTATTGGGCAAACTAATGAGGTGAAACATAGGTTTTATGCGATTTCGGCTGAACGTAAAATCAGTCACCCTGCGGTTTTGGCCATTTGTAAGACGGCAAGGACCTCTATATTCTCTGATTGAGCTGCACATGTGTAAAGCATCTCCGAGCTTTAATGCTCCTATTTTATCGATAAATTCTACTTAAAATGTCGTTTTATTCGACTGTTAATTAATCCCCCTGTGGTTAACAATCTAGGCTTATAAATACACCTGAAATTGACCTAGGGTATTAAGAAACAATGAAACGTCTTAATGAGGGAAATGAAGCGCCGCGTGCACAGTGCACCTTTAGTTTTCGCTCGGTGATCAGCTGGGCGTTCTTGATCCGAGTCGTCTTTTTCAGCATTTTTTGGGCATTACTGGTGCGTTGGCAACAAAGTTCGCTGGGGGTAGGCATTGTTTTTATTACCATTGCGAGCCTGCTCAGCCTCTATTTGGCACAACAAAAACAGCAAAAAAATCAGTGGCTAAGAAGCCCTCTCAATCTATTATCCTTTCTACAATACTTCATTGTACAGTCCTTACTTGGCGGGTGGACTATCGCAAAGCTGGCACTTACCGCTAAGCCTAACCTTGCACCTGGTTTTATAACGTATTACACCAATTTGGCAAACGAGTCCCAAGTTTTGACCTTTATGCAAGTCTTAAGTTTGTTGCCTGGTACGGTAAGCGCCAAGCAGAATGGTCGAGTGATCACCATTCATGTGATGAATATGAACGAATTTGATCATGCCGAAATCGACGATTGCCAAATGCGCATAAGCAAGCTTTTAGGGACTCCCGTTCAACCATTCATTGAGGAGAAAAAATGATGACGACTTTTTTATTAATAGTCGCCCTCGCGTTGGCTATGTTACTGCTATTGAGTCTGCTGCGTCTATTGCGCGCGCCAAGTTACGCCGATTGCCTTTTGACAACACAGTTGGTGGGAACTATCGGTGTGGCTGTACTCGCGCTAATGTCGGTTATCCAACGTCAGCCTTACCTGCTCGATGTCGCCTTGGTACTTGCGTTGCTAACGTCAATAACGATTGTGACCTTTACACAACTTCGAGGGACACCTCAATGAATATAGCTGACAGCTTCAGTTTGCTATTTTGCCTAGTAGGTCTTTTCTTCTTCTTTGCTGGCACGGTCGGCTTAATCCGGTTCCCGGACGTCTTAAGTCGCCTACATGCCATAACAAAAGCCGACAATCTGGGTCTTGGGTTAATCGCAATTGGGCTATTACCACAGTTATCTTCGCCTACTGATGCATTGAAATTAGTACTCATTTGGGGATTAGTCATTTTTTCAAGCGCAGCCTGTAGCTATTTGATCGCATCTCAAGTGATTGAGGAGCAATCGCCGCCGCATTCAGTTGAGGATAAATCATGAGCCTTATGACAATTTTCGATGCACTGTTAATACTAAGCATCCTCACGCTTGGCTGGATGAGTATCTTTTCGATATCTCTGTTTCGCTGTATCGTATTTTTTGTTTGTTTGGGGCTTTTAGCCACCATTGCTTGGGGACAGCTCGGGGCATTCGACGTGGCTATTGCCGAAGCCGCTATTGGTGCAGGAATTACCGGCGCTCTGCTGCTGGCGGCATGGAACCGTATTCGGCCTCGCCATTCAAAGGAAGTCGATCGAAATCCTGCCTCGGCGAAGATCAACCCATCGGATACTAAAGAACATGTTTAATAAAATAGATATTGAATATGCAGGAGCCGCAGTCGATCAAAATGCATCAAACTTGATTGCCTCACTATTGGTCGCCGGGCTTTTATTTGTACTGATTCTAATAGTACTTAACTATGACGCCCATTACGCGGGGTTAGAACCCTTAGTGACGCAGAGTATCGACCTCAGTGGTGTGACGAATCCAGTTACCGCAGTGTTACTCAATTTTCGCGCTTACGACACCTTGCTTGAAATCGCAGTGCTGCTGGTTGTAGTCATTGCTGTTCTGCCTATTAACGATCGTCATGCATCGTTCTTTAAACGCACCGTGGAAACAAAAAACAACCTTGTTCTATCGGCACTGCAGCGCTGGATTGCGCCTGCAATGGTGCTCTTTGCTGGTTATCTACTTTGGGCTGGTGCTTCTCAGCCTGGTGGCGCATTTCAGGCTGGCGCTTTGTTAACAGGCGCTAGCGTGCTGCTTTTCCAAAGTAACACTTATCACGTCAACTACACGTCTATCATGGCACGCATTTTGTTGACCATTGGTTTGGCCGTCTTTGTCATCATAGGCACAGGGCTAATTTGGTTTGAAGGCGGATTGCTTGCTTATCCATTAGCATTTTCAGGCATGCTTATACTCCTTATAGAGGCATGCGCTACCGTGTCGATAGCGCTTGCGCTAGCGTCGCTCTATAGCAGCCTTATTGATACTGCATATTCCACTGTCAGTAACATTACACATAGGCCTGCAAAATGACTTCCACATTACTTTACAGCCTTGCTGGTTTAGGTTTATTTGCTATTGGTCTTTTTGGCGTTGTCGTTGCTAGCCATGTGATGCGAAAAATACTGGCGTTAAATGTAATGGGCGTGGGTATCTTTATGTTCTTAATTGCATTGGCCAAGCACAGTCAAAATGTGTTCGACCCAGTGCCTCACGCCATGGTATTGACAGGCATTGTCATCGCCGTAGCAGGAACCGCACTGGCGCTTAACCTGATGGTTAGAATTCATAATATGGATGAGCCTAGCCAAGAGAAACCCAAGTTATGAATAGCCTAACCTCATCGCTGTTTTTACCGGCCATCGTATTTTTGCCGCTAGTGGCATCGATAATGGCGTTTCTGATAAGTCGAAATAGGCAGCAAGGCCGTATCAATGTGTATTTTGCCATTTTGCAGTTTTTGGTGGTTATTTTAATGACCATTCTGTTTTTAAATGAGCAGACTTATCAGAGCGACCGCTATGTGATTGGTGGGTGGGGAGCACCTCTTGGCATTGACCTAGTCGTCGATGGCTTTTCAATCCTGATGATCGCGCTTACTGGATTGCTTACGCTCTTAATAACGATCTATAGCGCATCATATTTTTCAGAAAATTATCCTTCAGCTGAAAAAGGCGTGCGTTTTTGGCCTCTATGGTGGCTATTAATCTCAGGGCTCAATGCACTATTTGTGTCAGGAGATGCTTTTAATATTTATGTCTGTCTAGAAATTATTGGACTTTCTGCCGCTGCGTTGGTCGCTCTGCAAGGCACTAGAGCGGCTTTAATAGCCGCGTTACGATATTTGTTAGTCGGCCTATTAGGTTCACTGTTCTATCTGTTGGCCATTGTAATACTCTATCGTAGTCATGGAACGCTAGATCTCATGCAAATCGCAGCCAGTACAGATAATGGACTGCCTGATAAAGTCGCGATGATACTCATCACTATTGGACTGCTGCTCAAGATAGCCTTATTTCCGTTGCACTTTTGGTTACCCCAAGCACACGCAAACGCCCCAACACCAGTGAGCGCAATACTTTCTGCGCTAGTAGTTAAAGCTTCACTTTATATATTGATAACGTTTTGGTTCGACGTATTAGGTGAAACGACGACTTTTGGCGCTTCCCAGGTGTTGGGGGCATTGGGTGGTGCTGCGATTATTTATGGGTCATGGAGCGCATTTCGTGCCACGCAGTTAAAGGTTCTTATTGCCTATTCTACAGTCGCCCAACTTGGCTACATTTTTTTATTGTTTCCGTTAAGTGAGTATTCCATTGGTGTTAACTCGTTTTCGGGTTCAGCATCACAGGCAGCCATTTATTTCATCGTCGCACATGCGTGCGCAAAGGCGGCGATGTTTTTATCGGCAGGTAATTTAATCCTATCACAAGGTAACGGCGAGATTGCTCAACTCAAGGGTATCGCGATGCGCGAACCGCTTAATGTTTTAGTGTTTGCGATCGCGGGGATCAGTCTAATTGGCTTACCACCAAGTGCGGGCTTTATCGCCAAATGGTTACTACTGACAACGTCTATCGAGAGTGGTCAGTGGTGGTGGGTGATCGTAGTGATTGCAGGTGGTCTCTTAGGAGCTATGTATTTGTTCAAAATATTAAGTGTGGCGTTTTCTGGCAACACAGTTGATGCAGAGCCCGCCTACCAGCAACCGAAAGAAAAAGTCTCCGGCGTCATGACCACGGTCGCACTGATACTTGCATTGATTACCTTAGCGTTAGGTTTCAACTCAGAGTTTATTCTTAATATCAGCAATACAACAAGCGAGGTCATTGGCATATGAACCTAAGCGCACTATTACCCGCATTGATTGTAATTTGTCCAATTTTGGTGGGCTTTGCTGTAATGGCGACGCCGGAGCACAAAACTACCTTGCGTAGAAGCCTAAATATTGGCGGCGCACTGATCACACTCAGTCTGATAGCCATGCTGTTGTCGGGTGTATCCAATGGCTTAGATTTTGAAACGCGTCTGCCACTATTACCCAATATTGATTTTGTACTCCATGGCGACTCACTGTCACTTCTCTTTGTCAGTTTGTCTGGATTCTTATGGTTATTTACCACTATCTACGCCATCGGCTATTTTAAAAACACACTTAATCGAAGCCGATTTTTTGCCTTCTTTAGCTTATGTGTAGGCGCGACAATTGGATTAGCGCTTGCTGGCAATTTAGTGACGTTTTTGATCTTTTACGAACTACTCACACTCGTTACCTATCCGTTGATTGCTCATAAAGGGAACCCGGCATCAATCAAAGCCGCACGGATCTATCTTGTTTATACCATGATTGGCGGCGCATTGCTTTTAACCGGCGTGGTATGGCTAAAAGTGATAGCAGGCCCTCTCGACTTCACGTCAGCCGGGGTGTTGGAGGGAGTACCAGGCCTAGATAGGACACATTTACAGATAATTTTTGTACTACTTATTACGGGTTTAGGCGTTAAAGCGGCGCTGTTTCCATTGCATGGCTGGTTGCCTATCTCGATGGCCGCCCCTGCACCGGTCAGTGCCTTGTTGCATGCCGTTGCGGTCGTCAAAGCCGGCGCATTTGGTATTGTGCGAGTCGTTTACGATATTTACGGTGTTGAATTTACCAGAGACTTGGGGCTGACCATTTTACTGGCAGCTATCGCCGGGTTTACCATTATCTACGGCTCTATTCGTGCCTTGAGTCAAGATGATCTAAAAAGACGACTAGCCTACTCAACGGTAAGTCAGGTGTCGTATATCGCACTCGGAACGGCGATTGCGGGGCCAATTGCGACTATTGGTGGCCTTATTCATCTGGTTCATCAAGGGTTAATGAAAATCACGCTGTTTTTCTGTGCGGGTAATCTCGCCGAAACGATTGGCGTTCACAAGATTAGCCAAATGAACGGCGCAGGCAAGCGCATGCCGCTTACCATGGCGGCGTTTACCATCGCTTCGTTTGGTATGATCGGCGTACCTCCGATCGCAGGCTTTGTTTCAAAATGGTATTTAGGTGTCGGCGCACTGGAGGCAGAGGCCTATTGGGTTCTCGGTGTTCTGGCCATAAGCAGTCTGTTGAACGCCGCTTATTTCTTGCCAATAATTCACGCTGTTTGGTTCAAAGAGCAAGATCAGCCGTGGCCCAAAAATTCACCAACATTAAGGTTAGAAGCCCATTGGATGCTGCTTTTACCCCCTTTGGTTACCGCTTTTTGTGCATTCGCTGTGGGGCTATTTGCGTCTTCGTCTTTCAGTCCACTCGCGTGGTCGTCGTTAATCGCGGCGCGGGAATACCAATCAATCCTCCCAGACATTTCTGGCATAGTGCCTAAGTACAGCACCGGCCATCTTTGGATTTTGATTTTACCCAGTCTCTTGCTAACAGCCATGGCGTTTAAGAAATTACGAGATAGGGTGATCCTATTGACGCCTCTTGCACCACTGCCTGCATTGGCCGCGGCGCTATTTATCGTTAATGAAGATATAGTTGAACACTCTTTTCTACTATTGACCGCTGCGATTTGGTTTATTGCAGCTCTCTATGCCCAAGCTTATATGGCTATGGATAAGAAACGAAACCGATTTTACCTGTTCTTTCTACTGACGATGGTGGGCAACTTCGGCGTGGTGTTATCTCAGGAAATATCATCATTTATTACCTTTTTCGCTCTGATGAGTTTCTCTGCCTACCCACTGATCCTCCATTCAGAAAGTGACGAGGCAAAATCGGCGGCGACTACCTATATAAGATGGGTAATATTTGGAGAAATAGTCTTATTTCTCGCATTAGTTGGCAGGACTTATTACGATCAATTCGGGGGCGACCCGCTACCTATCGTGTGGGTATCCGCATTGTTGATTATCGGTTTTGGCGTTAAAGCTGGCCTTGCAACCTTGCATGTATGGCTACCCAAAGCTCACCCCGTTGCCCCCATCCCAGCCAGTGCATTGCTCAGTGCAGTTATGGTGAAAGTAGGTTTGTTAGGTTGGATACGTTTTCTCCCGTTGGGTGATGAAGCTATAAATGTGCTGGCACAACCTATGATGGCACTTGGTTTTGCTGCGGCATTCTTGGCGGCTATTTATGGTGCACTCCAAGACAACCCCAAAACCGTATTAGCGTATTCAACCATTAGTCAGCTCGGCATTATTGTTGCCAGTATTGGCTTTGCCTTAGCATTCCCTGACAGCTGGGAGCTATTGTTGCCCGCCGTAGTGCTGTTCGCTATGCATCATGGGTTTGCCAAGGCGACCTTGTTTTTTAGCGTTGGACTGAGTTCAGCGCTAAAACCAACCAGTAAACTTGCCCCCTACTTATGGCTGCTGATATTCATTCCCGCCCTATCATTAATCGGCGTACCCTTTAGCAGTGGAGCATTGGCAAAGGTATCGCTTAAAGATGCAACGTCAAGCTGGCCATTGTTCTCGACGCTTCTGATCATTTCAGCCATTGGTACTTCATTGCTAATGGTGCGATTTATCGAACTAATGAGAAAACAGGCCACCTTAAGTACACCCCGCGCGACACCATGTTGGGGGCTTATCTTGCCAACTGCGCTTTCAGCCTTTATGTGTGTAGGCTACTTTTATACAAGATCATTTTTTGAATTTAACAGTTACCACGCGATTGTATCAACACTAAGTTGGTCTGCGCTTTGGCCTGTTTTTGCTGGGGTGTTGGTTATGTTAGCCACTGCAAAACTGCGCGCCAAGATACCCACTCCACCCGCGGGTGATTTATTAGTCATCTATCGAGAAGTTGCACGGTTACTCGATAAAAGCATAAGAATAACAGTCGCTTTGAGTAACATAATTGCGCGCTATTTAAGTATTCTTGGTGACCACTCAAAAGTATGGGCGCTATCCATGCCAACCCGTTTAAGTAAGCAATTATCGATCGAGACTCCTGGCATGGTCATGGTCGTCATTTTAGCCGCGCTACTTTATTCATTTCTAACCTAACCCGATGCGTCAAATCAACAGCTGGAGATAAACCTATGAAACGTTTTAAGCATATAATCGTAAAAGTCAATGCGCCAACCAATCTTGAAATGGATATCGCAGTATTACGAGGCGTTGAATTGGCAAGAAAAATCGGTGCAAGAATAACCTTATTTGACGTAGTCGAACCGCATGAATCTATCCTAAGTAGTTATGCCGATATTGTCAGTCCATCGGAACTTACCGAACTGATTGTAGCGCAGCGGCTTGACCAACTTAATGAGCTAGCAGAAAAATTACACCGCAATGGTTTAGACATTTCAGCACGGGTTACTAGTGGTAAAAACTTTATCGAAATCGTTAAATTCGTCATTTTGAACAAGGGCGATTTACTGATCAAAGCGGCGAATAAAAGCGAAAAGAGTTTTGATAGCAATGACTTTCATATCATGCGCAAATGCCCTAAACCCGTTTGGCTTATTAAGGAAGAAAAAAACGATAGCGTTAAAAAAGTATTAGCGGCAGTGGACCTTTCAATGGAGCAACATGCAGAAGGCCGCGCGCAAAATCGAATGATAATCGACATAGCCACTTCGTTGAGTCGATATAAAAATGCCGAGCTAACAATCTTATCGTGCTGGTCATTATACGGAGAAGAGGCTCTCAGACGCGGCGCATTCACTAGAGTCCCACAGGCAAAAATTGAAACATTATTAAACAATGAAGAGCGCGAATATCAAGAGAGCCTCAATATATTGGTTAACGAATATGCGGAGTTCAAGTTTGATCAACAATTAATAAAAGGCAAACCAAAATCCATCATCCCAGAGTTTGTAAATAGTCATGAAATCGATGTTGTCGTAATGGGCACTATTGGCCGCTCTGGCATTCCTGGCTTTTTAATCGGCAATACATCTGAATCGGTACTTCAGGCAATTAATTCGTCTGTGATCACCTTAAAGCCAGAAAATTGGGTGTCGCCGATTTATTAACAAGGACGTATCACTGTATTGGGAAAAGTCGAAGATATAAAGGTGCTTATGAACATAGTAATCTTGATACTTTTCATATTTACCTATCTTCGATTTGCCTATCTCTTTCTTAAAAATAAATTTGGCTCACTGGAGTAACACGAAAAAAAAGCCAAGTGCCATTGTTACCTTATCGAATAATGATCGCCAGTATCACCACCACATTGGTTAATAACATTTTAGCGGGTCGACTAACGTCGCTCGACAACTGATTAAAACCAGACGACGATGAAGCCTATCTAGATGAAAAAACGACCTACGGCTCCGCGATCTAAACCTCAATAACAGCGACGTTTTCGACTGGCTCAATAATCGCTTAAACGCCAGTTTTTCACTATTGCAATATCCACTAATAACAATACTTTCAGAGGTATAAGCGGAATGATTACATTAACGTTTAGTGGCGTACGTTAATACCGAACACGGTATTTATTTAGACCATAGCGTGATTATAAGCATCAACTAACGTTGACAAATTTTACAATTAATCAGTCGAAAAATACGAGCAAAGTACAACAAATATTCGAATATAAATGATAAGCACCTCATGCTAAATTAAGCTTACTTTTCGGGTAAAAGCAGCAAGTCATTATCTTTTCAGCATTTGATAAATGTCATCACGAAGTGGGCAAAGCCAAAAAAGGCAGTGCTGCCTAATGCGACTACATCATCACAGGAGATGATGATTACAACCAAAGCATAATATAAGTATGAATTTAATCATCATAGGAGAAAACAATGGTTACTCTACATAAGTTATTGGTCGTTTCCCCTGCAAGCTCAATCCAACCTTCGGTTATTGCGCAATCAATTAAAATAGCAAAAAATCATCAATCACACGTCACTTTCTTTAGCGTTGCGGAAGAAATCCCTAAAGATCAGCTTGCGCTAATAACCCTCTTGCCACCACAGGAGATCATGGACAATCTACTCAAAGAGCAACATGCCATTTTAAAAAACAATGTCGAGCAATTTCATCATAACTATCTTACTGTTGATGCACAAAACGCAATCGGTGTACCCTTTATTGAAGTGACTAAAAAAGTACAGCAAGAAAATTATGATCTGGTTATTTTAGCAGCAAAGACCAGTGAGCATCCCCGTAAAAGGTTTTTTGGTAGTACCACTATTCATCTCATGAGAAAATGCCCTTGTCCTGTATTAACGATTGGTACAAAAGAAGATAAACCCTTTAAGCGCATAGTTGCGGCTATTGATGTATATGCCCCAAGCGAAGAAGGCCTAGCGCTTAACCATAAAATTTTAACATGGGCCGCCGACTTAGCGGTGTCAGAAAATGCAGAATTACATGTTATTCATGCTTGGCAATTACCTAGTAAAGACTATTTAAAAGGTTGGGGCCATAACTCTAAAGTTGATCGACTCGAAATGATCATGAAGGAGCAACAGGATAGACAAAAACGTTTTGATAACATTATTGAAAGTAACTTTGCTGCTAACAATTTGCCCATTGCAAAACTTATTGAAGGTATTGCCCAAGAAGAGATACCTAAATACATAGAAGATCACGATATTGATCTTGTTATTATGGGCACGGTATGTCGAACGGGTATTGCGGGGCTGTTTATTGGCAATACGGCTGAATCTATCCTAAGTGAAGTCTCATGTTCAGTATTAACATTAAAACCGCAGGGATTTATGACACCCGTTAAGTAATGTTTCCTTTTATGGTAAAAACGGTTTATTTGTTACGGTTACAAATTTAACCATGGGGGATGCTTTTACCGCCGATCAGAAGAGAAAATATAATATTGCCGCTTAATTTCTTCAACGCGGCCAATAATATTAACAGCATATTTATCAGTAAGGTATTCTTCAATAAGTCTAGGAAAGCTAACAATACTGAGGCCTGCTTGTCCAAAAGACTTCATTAATGATCTACCATCACATTCTGCAACACTATTTGCCGAGAGATTATGCTGTTATAACCAAGATGATAAGCGGACTTTTACCGCTGATTTTTTGCGTTGCAAAACCCAAGAAAGGGCGGATAGCGATTGAGAAATTGAAATCAGTAAGTGATGACTCATATTTCAATCCTCTTAGCGGAAATCGATAGGGTCAAAGACAGCGAAAAAGACTTTCCTTAAAGAGCCACCCTCAATGTACTGGGCATATTATGCACTAGCAAATTTTGGCTATAGACACGACAGCAAAGCAACCGGAGTGGTTCGTTCAGAGGCATTATGGAATGACGGGTTTGCACTAAAACAACGTTTAGAGAATGCCAAATTCATGCAGCAACAGATAAAAAATGGGGTCAAGATAGTTTAACTTTAGGACGTTTGAGTGTAGAAACTTAAATTTGGATAATTTGAGTCTAGCATCGAGTTAGTTTGAGTCCAGATAGTTTGAGTCTAGATAGCTTGAACCAGAAAGTTTGAGTCTGGATAGCTTAAACCAAATAGCTTGGGTTTAGATAACGTCAACCTAAGAAATTTAAATCTGGATAGTGAGAACCTCGCTCATTAAGTTAATACCGCCATCTGCAGCTATTTAACCACAATAAAAACTTAACCTTGGGCGCAGATGTCAGCAAACTTTGCGTTCAATAATCGTTGTAAATCTGCGGGGCTTAGCGAGATTTCTAAGCCTCTTTTCCCGGCACTAACGTAGATACGTTGATACTGCTGAGCAGAAGTATCAATCACAGTCACCAAGCGTTTTTTCTGCCCTAATGGACTGACACCACCCAGTACATAACCACTTGATCGTTCCACTGCTAACGCCTCTGCCATGTGGGCTTTTTTAGCGCCTGCCGCTTTAGCGATTAACTTCATGCTGAGCATCGACGACACAGGTACGATGCCAACCACCAGCGATTGATTATCCAAGCTCACCACTAAAGTCTTAAACACTTGTTCGACTGGCACCGCTAATTTTTGCGCCGCTTCTAATCCATAAGACTCGCTGTTGGTATCATGATGATATTCATGCACCTCAAAGTCTATCTTGTGCTTTTTCGCCATCTCAATTGCTGGGGTCATGTTTGTTGGCTCATATTAGTGGCGTATTTAGTGGTTAATGAATACGCTGATTATACATTAATACCTTGAGTGCAAATTAAGAGGACAGCGACACTTTACTCGGTTGGTAAAAATGTAAGTACCGCAGACAAACATAACTAACAACCACGGTGGCAACAAGCAGTTCAAATTCGGCTAGGCCATGAATTTGTTGTACATACTCGGTTGCGACGCCAATACTCTCCATCCAAACAGCCATTTTAAATAACGCAGTAGACCCTATTACCATCGGAAACGTAAATGCCGCAAAGCCAGGACTAAAAGGCAAGCGTAATAACTTAAAAAACGACAGATAAATAACGGCGGTCATCAGCACCCCAATGCCAAATAATAGTGCGACTATTACCGGTGAAGGTTGTTGCGTAATCGTTAAATAACCCGCCAAAGATAAACTCGCTGGCGCGGCTAGAATAGCTAATGTTGGTTTTGCTGAATCGGGGATTTGTTCCTTAAAAATAAGACGATAAATCATCATTGGTAACATTACTGCATAACATAACATGCCAAAAACAAGCGCCACTTGGGCAACCCATAATAAATGAACGTTACCAGAAAAAGACACATCGGCCACCACAATACCAATAGGCGGAATAAACCAACTAGGCACCATGTGACTCAGTGAAAACTGCTTACTGCGGTGATAGATAAAGCCTACCAAAAAACTAATGTGAAGTAACACCGCAAAAGACCATAACAAATCACCTGCAAGCGCTGATAAGTAACCCAGCGAGTTTGACACCACCATTAGCGCCATCGCAAAAGTCGGTACCACACTTCCCACGACTGGATGAGCGAGGTCTTGGCGCAAGAGGTCTGAATGAAATAAAAACTTACCACTGAGGATCAGTAATAATACACTGGCAATAACGGCACCCGTCCATTGACTGTAGTGATGCAAATCAACTAGCGTTTCCCAGCACCAACCTAAACTTGCAATCCCCAGCGCCAGTCCTGCCATCGGTGTTGGCGCTGCCATTAGGGTATTTTTTACCGCTCGAATCATTACAACCTCAAAACTAATCATCAGAGAATAAGCTTATATTACGCTTGCACTTTGTTTATATATATCCAATTATATGGAACATTCGTTCAGAAAAACTAAACGACTTCTTACTTAACAACAGAGCCTGACGACATTCGATGAATATTTCGCTGAAACAGCTCAATGTATTTACCAGTATAACCCAGCATAGAACCTTAACGGCTGCCGCCGAGGCGTTGCATTTATCTAAAGCGGCGGTAAGCATGGCACTGGCTGAATTAGAAAAACAACTCGGCCATCCGCTATTTGACAGAGTCAATAACCGCTTAATTCTTAATCAAGAAGGACACAAACTATTACCCCTTGCCGACGAGCTGCTTAGTAGAGCAAATAATATCAGTCAATTGTTTGATGCAGACCACGCTTTTTCGGGTCAATTAAAAATAGGTGCCAGTGATACCTTAGGTAACCATGTTGTTCCTGGGCTACTGAGTCAATTTCGGCATCAACATCAGCATTTCTCTCAAAGCGTAGTAATTTCCAATTCACGGCTAATTTGCCAAAAGCTGCTGGATTACGAGCTAGACATAGGCTTAATTGAGGGTAAAAGTCATTATCCAGAACTTATAGCAAGCCAATTTAGCAATGATAAAATGTGTATTATCGCCGCGTCTCATTTACCGATAAGCCAGCAAACGCAATGGAAGTTTACCGATTTAGCACGAAGTGAATGGGTATTGCGTGAGGCAGGTTCAGGCTCGCGAGAGTTTTTTTTGCGCACCATCGCACCGCAAATAGAGTCTTGGCATGAAGTGTTCGAACTTAACACTACAGAGGCCTTAATTAACAGTGTTGCTGCGGGGCTAGGTTTAGGCTGTTTATCGACTTTAGCGGCCCAATATGCCATAAATGATGGCCGAGTAACTCAGCTTAGTTTACCTAAAGCTACTGATAACATTGATATGCAACGACCCTTTTGGTTGATGGTACATAAAGATAAATATCATAGTCCTTTACTGAAAAGTTTTATTGAATTTTGCCATCAGTGGGACAATACATAAAGTAGCTACCCCTTATGCAGATAATAAGGTTTTATCTGTTTTATAAAATCTGCCCATTTACATTTGAGTTTAGGATATGGCCTGCGGCCACTAACGCTTAAGATCGCAAGGTTCCACCCTGCACGGGCCCATTCGACCGTCATTCCGGCATGGCTTTTGAGCTGGAGTCCGGCTCATTCTTTTATGATTTAAGTTTTATGGCCTGTGGTCACTAACGTCGTGGCGCTTCGCCCACACCAGACCAAGAAGAAACCAACGGCTGTTCCCTCTTGGTTCTTTGTTAACGAATTGGCCCAGCCGCCCCGCAACATTTTCCCTATGGATTAAACAACAGCTGCGAAAAGGTCGTGATGGGGATTGATCCAGCTTTTAACTTCATTTGCAGACTGCTTCGGCCCATCTTGCAGTAAAGAGTGAAAATGCTAACGCTTCCGATGGGGATCTGATAGGCAGGATGCCTGAATGCCTTGTAGCACATGGATGTGCGAGAAAGGCCTGTCAGGCTCACGCATTCTTTTATAAAAAGTCTTCAACGGCCTCAATTTTTATTGAGCCTGAAGCTATGGGTCAGATCACGCATGCTGTTATAAAAAGTCTTCAACGGCCTCAAGATCAACCATTAATTTGGCTCTTCGTAAATGAATATGACGGACTCGTTTGTGTCCCAAAGCTTGTTAGCACTAAAGCGCTATAGCACCCAGCATTAGTATAAAGGTGAGTATGCTCATTACTCTTCCTCTAAATCATACGCAGGCAAGGTCGTAAGCCGATTATCATCGACCGGGCTACCCACAGTGAAGTGGTAGAAACTTTGCCACTCGCGTGTTTCGATGCCGAAGGCCGTATGCACTGGGTCATCGAAGTAGCAGCCGATCCCGGTGGCGCCAATGCCCGCCGCCTCGGCCTCAAGGTAGAGCACTTGCCCGATCATTCCGGCCTCCCAGAACAAGTTCCGGTAAAAGCTGGCGCCATAGGTCGCCAGGCTATCCATGTAGTCGGCGAGCATGGCCAGGCTAAAAGCGCCATCTGCGGCGATGTTCTGGCCGCAGGAGACGGTGCTAGCCAGCGTTCGACAGTCGCCTTTTCGCAGTAGGTATAAGGGCAGTCCACTCGGGCAGTCCGGCACGCGCTGCCAAGAAAAATCGGCATGCATCACGCGCTTGAGGGTCTCCACCTTGAGAGGATCTCTGATCAGCGCGTAGATGCCCGGCACCAATCCGTCGACGCGGTGCACGAACAGCCCTAGATGGATGCGAGAGCGCCAGGAGAGTGTATCCCAAGGCATTGCTTGATTCTCTTTAGTTGGCATCAGTCGGCCGAGCATAGCAAAGAATGTTGCCCGCGAGATCGCCGTCGTGCCATCCATTGCGACCGCACTGCGGCGACCAATAATCGCCCGCTCCGCAGTGAGCTCGGCCTCACCGATGTGGCCACTATTAGGGGTGACGAGCAACGCATCCGCCGAGGGAAAGCCTGCGAAATCTTCTTTAATCGGCGTGCTGGCGCAGCTTCGTATCGCCTGTGTAACTGTGTCGATTGCGGGCCACGCCACACTGTTGGCGGGGCTCAGCGTGTTGGCCCTGCCCTGCCAAAGTACGTCACTACCGTGAGCTGTCAACGGCGTAGATTTCATCAATGGAGCGGCGGTTATATCCGCTACGGCTACATTCGGTGAAATCACTGCGAGTAGGTCCGCTTCCTCGCGTTCCGCCGCCGCGAAATCCTCATCTCGGTCTAGCCCAAGCAGGTTGGCAAGGGTGGCATCACTGATGTTGCCTTGCAGCACCAATGTCCATCCAAGCGCCGCTGCCGCGATACGCAGACTGGCCAGCGCGTGCCCAACATCATGCTGGCAGTAACGGAACGCGCGCTCACCATACTTCCAAGCTTCACGCCATTGCACCGACGACAGACCAACCAAAAAAGAGCCCTCAGGGAAAGAACCCTCACCAAAATACTCAGTCAGTTCGGACCACCGCGCAGCATTGAGCACCGCGCGCCGTTCAAGCGCGTGCTCCCTCGGCGCATAATGGTACAAGGCGGGCGTAGCGCCGATCTGCTCAATCTCAGGCAGTAGGGCATAGCCCTCGGTTGGATGCAGATTTCCGCTCGAGGGATTGACCCGCAACGGCCACTTGGTATCACCAGATTGTTTCCATGCCGTCAGCGACAGTGCATAGCGGAAAAAAAGCGAGACCGACGCTAAAGACAATGGCATCGGCGGCACGCTCGCGCTCACATAGAGCTGCCAATAGGGTAGCGGGCGGCCCAGCTTCGGCAGCGGGAGACGTACAAGATCCGCTCCTGCGTAACGCCTAAACGGATCGGGCTGCGTCGCCCAATCCATGTAGCCCAGTGCGGCGGCATAACGGTGAAAGTGATGTTTACTCCGCTCGTGGTAAGCGACAACAGCCTCGTCGGCAGAGGTATCCATCTCACCGACTAATGTTTGAGAAGTCACGACGAACAGCTCAAATACGACAAACCACCGACGGCAAAAAATTCAGATGCCTTGAGTCGATAGTATTTGTCTTCCACTTCCTGGGACTGCTCTGCGTAAGGCTGCGTCATGACGGCCTGCAGTTCTCGAACGAGCGAGTAATCACCCTCGCTCGCTTGGCTGTACGCAGGAACAAGCAACCACTCGCGCAAGCTGTATTTTGGGTTGACCAGTTTCATTTGCCTAGCGATCTCCTCACGGGTGTGGGGCTGCCCTGTCTTTGCATCAGTTTTCGCCTCGGTGCTGCTGCCGACCAGTGATTGCCATTGTGTAAGCCAAGCTGACCAGCGCAGGTCCAGTCCTTCGGGGGCTCGCTGCAAGTCCTGGTAGAAGCTTTTTTTCAGTGGCTCAATATCGCTAGGCAGCGCCGAAAGCTCGCGGAAGAATATGGTGTAATCAACAGGGGTTTGCACCATAAGTGTTTCGAGCTCATTAAATAGCGCTGGATGAAAAGTGCTAAGTCCAAGCTTGGCAGCCCACATCTGCTCCATTTGTGCTTGCATCTCGGTCGAAAAGCCATTTACCAACTGCTGGAGCTGTTCCAAGTCATCTGGCTTAGACGCCAGCAATGGGCTTAATGCAGTGCAAAACATCAGGAAATTGCGTTCCGCGGCTACGGGTTGATTGAGAAAAGCGAAGTGCTGTCCGCCACCCGTCCAAGGCTGATATTGCGGGTTGAACACATCGCAGAATCCGAAGGGACCATAGTCGAGTGTGAAGCCACCAGCTGCGCAGTTGTCGCTGTTGAAGTTGCCTTGGCAATAACCGACACGGATCCAGTTTGCCACCAATGAAGTCAGGCGGCTACGGAACTCGCGCGCCAGTAACAGCACTTTTTCGGCGCTGGTCAGTTGCTGGTCGATAACATCCGCGTATTCTCGTTCGACTAAATGCAACATCAACTGTTCAAGCTCCTCCAGCGCTTTGGGGTGTTCCTGCTTGCGGGCGCGGCGGCCGAAGAGCTCGAGCTGACCGACCCTAATAAACGAGGGTGCAACACGCGTCGAAATAGCAACAGCCTCCGTTATAAGTCTATCGGGATCGGGCGAGTGCGAGCCCTGGGAGTACCACGGCCGCTTGACCGTCTCTGTTTTAGACACATACAAACTCAGCGAACGAGACGTTGGCACGCCGAGCGCATGCATATGCTCCTGTGCTAGGAACTCCCGCACACTCGACCGCAGCACGGCGCGACCGTCCGCGCCGCGGCAATATGGCGTGCGGCCACCCCCTTTGAGCTGCATTTCCCAGCGTTGACCCTTGATGACAGCTTCAAGCACGGAAACAGCGCGGCCGTCGCCGTAGCCATTGCCGGTTCCAAACGGACATTGCTGGGTGTATTCGGTGCCGAAGATGGACAGTGCATACCCACACGCCCAACCGACCTTGCGCATCGGCTCCGGCACCTGCGAGATGTCGCCGGAGAACATGCGAACGAAGTCAGCCGACTGCGCCATGCTGTCTGCAAAACCCAATTCGCTAAAAAAGGTTTTGCTGTGCGCAACGTACTCTGGGTCTTCAATGGGTGTCGGCTTAACGGGGACGTAGTGCCCCGTGAATACTTGTCGCGGCACATAGTCGATGCCATTTTGTTTCGCGTCAGGATCGCCGTTGAGCGTGTCCATGAGTGAGTAGTTGGCTAACTTAGCGAGATCGTCGAGTGTCGCGACGGTTGGGGAAGTTTCCTGGGACAGTTGATTTATCATAGGGGTACCTCATGGATTGGGTAGAAGGGCAGTTTCCCCGCTGCGAGGTCCATCGCATCGACGATTGTTCGATTTATGGGGCGAACCTTTTCAGCATAACGGCGAAGGCTTGTCGCTGGAGCACCTGAGAAAACGCGCATCCCAGGTTGCTAATGTAAAGCTTGCCTTGCAGGATCGAAATCTTGCCATATGGCCATGAATCACCATGATCGACTCCTTGCAGAATGTCAGCTCGCTCTTGGCAATAATCATGTTGGCCACCCAGGACATAACAAGGGGTAGCTGGGCTAGCGGCGATCCGGCTGCTCGTTTTTTGTTGCAAAAAAAGAGGGGCCGTCAGGCTCTAGGTTCGACTCCAAAAGACCTTACACGTATCAGAGACGGCGAGCAAAGTCTCCACGAAAATGCTGATGGACAAGCAAGGGATCAGACATTCTGTCTAATGGAACGATTTTTCAGAAGTTATCAAACTGAATGGACGCCCAAACATGAGTATATCAGTTTTGTATAAGCAAATGATGATATTCCGGATGATATACTGAAGCACTCCAATACAATACGTGATCATGGTTATAAGAATTATATGACTCCAACAGCAGCCGAAATGGCCGCGTAAAGATGCATCGCCTGTTTGTATACAGATTGAGTTGACCACATCACACGTTACATGTCAGGAAGATTAATTATTGCAAATAAAAAGCCCCCTTAATTTGAGGGGGCTTTATTTAACGTTGAAAAATTAACCTATGTTCTAGTTGCTCTAATTCTTCTGCGGACAAACACCCCAAGACCAAAGAAACCAAACAACAATTCAATTAATCCTAAACTACCACCACCGCTACTGGTTGAAACTGGAGTTGGTTCTATCGTTTGAGCAGGAACACCAACAGTGACGGGATCTATGATTGTGCCATTCTCGACACCATCATCATCAAGGTATCCGCCATCAGTGATACTCACTTGCACCAAGTTATCGCCGATTAACACCCAATCCGTAGCATCAACCTCAACCGTAGTGCCATCATCCTTGACTTTGAGCAACGCAAACTCTGTTGGTAAAGCACTGCCAAAATTAATCGTAACGGATATAGTGCTTCCAACCGCAATGCCAGTTACGTTATAACTAAATTGCGGCATGGGATAAGTATACTCAGTACCCGTTGCTGTTGTTGCTGAAACAACAATACCCGACACACTTCCTTGATCGACTGTAATAGGTCGAGTTAAATTATAAATAACTGTGCCATCATCAAGTATAGTGGTTGGCGCTCCTGCGTCGTCGAGATCTGCTTCTGCACGATAGCGAACCACAGTATCTTCATTGCCAGCTGCATCAGTTGACGTTTCCATCCATACTGCATACAAATTTTCACCGTTAGGCTTCATGGTGAGTTGTGATTCAAAATCAGGCTCACCCTCTGGATCTAAAGGAACCGTAACATTAGCGGATAACAATTTGAGTGGCTCATAGGTTCTACCACCATCTTTGGTTTTAGTGACAAAAACATCAAGTTCTGCACCAGATTCGATATGAGCATAGGTGTTTTTGACAGAACCCCACGCTAATATAAAGGCATTAGGATCTTGACAATTTGTACCTTCAGGCGCATTGACAGGATCACAGGCAGACGTACTGCTTGGTGCACCCACAATGCGAGGCTCTTTAATATCGACCTCAGCTTCAGGTAGATAATTAGTCAGGTTTTGGGTACCCGTCCAAGTATGTCCACCATCATAACTACGACGAGTAAAGAAGTTATAGTTATTTTCGGTAGTGTACTTCGCTAGTGCCCAGTCTGAAGTGTAACTGTAACCAAACAAGATGGTATCACCACGGATAGCGCCACGATGTGCACGTGCATCTTCGAGATTATTATTCTCGGTAGTTATCGTTAAGGCTTCAATAGTCTTGGTCGTATCATCACTAGTGACCTCACCGACAGCATTAGTACTTAGGTTCATTGCTCCTGAATTATTAATACGATCTGATAGTGTGATTGGGGGGACGTGGTCTCGATCATCATCAGTCAAATAGTAATTACAACCTCCAGCTTCCTCATAGGTTACATCTAATACTGCATCCCCTTCTGCAATAACGACTACATTACCTAAACCATCAACATAGCCACCGAGTCCATCGGGATACACCACTGAACCTGTAGATGTCAGTACATAACGGGTAAACGTAGTAAAACGGGTATCTACCGCGGGTATTAAATCAACCGGAGTCAAGCCTGTATTCACCGCTTCTGTACCGACCTTACCAATACGGCCCACGATGTCAGAAGGGCCACCTTGGTCATACGCGCCCTCTTTCCAGAAAAACATGAACTTGGTTCCGCTTTGATTAATACTCTCATCCATACCAGCGGCCTGATTACCGAAGAAACGTACCCGTCGAGCATTTTCTGCTGGATTACTAATCACACAACCAATACGTGATGGGTCTTGCCAATCTGGTGACTGGTAAACGTCGCTAACAACGCCCTCTGTGTCTGAATATTCACTTTGTGGGTCAGAACTGGTATTTAGAGTGTCACTATCAGTGAAATTGCCCTTAGCACCCGGCTGATTTTGGTTTTTAGCATCACCTGTTGAACTGCCGCCTTTTTGCAAACCTGAACTAAATGCGACATTAATATAACTCGCTGGTGGCTTGTCGAAAGTAAAACGGTGATAACGGACAACCTTACCAAAATCGACCCCCTCACCACCGCCCTTGGTTTCTTCATAAGCGATGATAGTGACAGGTTTCTGCCCAGGCACTTGGGCCATACCTAAGTTTGCGCGTGATGCGCCTTCTTTACCTGTTTCTACCAATAATGGTTGAGTGTCTAAACATTCAGGTGTGGCCGCACAAATCGGATCAAGATAACCCGTTAATTCAGTAACAACATCATCCCCTTCACGTTTTTTAAACTTTTTGAAGTTATTGGTAACACGAGAAACATTGGCAGCAAACGAAATATCTGCAAGTGCGGGAGCTTTCATATCTTCAATATAGGTATACCAAATATCTGTACCTTTATTGACATTCGCACCACTGGCGCCATCTCCCGGACCATCTGCAGTACCGGTTTTTAAACCTTCAGGGTCTTCCTGCCAAACAACATTCCACGCTACTTTTGTACCATCACTATAGCTAGTTGCACGGGGTACATTTTGTTTGGCATCACGTTCACCAAAGCTTAATTGCTCACGCTTCCACGTACCGCCTGTAGGTACACCATCTGCATCTATTGCACTAGGATTTTTAGTATAGGCGATGTAAGTACAACTAAAAGGCAGTTGTCTTCCTTCACGATCAAGGTAGGTAGCAGCACCCTGATGGTAATTGTAATCCGGGAAATCATCATTCAGGTTAGTCACATCGACATCGACTGCGGGACAGTATTTATCATCCCATGAAACAGCCACATGACCGCCTGCTGCAAAGATATTCGGTTTCCCTGAGTCACCATAAAAATCGCCAAGAGAAATATCTCCATTAACATCCGTTTCCCAGTAGCTTTGTTTCGATGTTCTACGCGCCGTATCAGAAATATTGACTGGTGCACTCCAAGTAGCGCCGTCATCTTTTGACACGCGGATAAAAATATCCTGAGCAGGACGTTCTTTTTGCGCTTTCAGGTCATAAACCGTTTTACTATCACTATTACCATAAGCATATGCACTGACTAAATCACCATTAGGCAGTCTTTTTATTTTGCCTTTTGCAGCTAAGTCTTCAGTTAATACTCCACCGTCATCATGAGGTGATAAAGCTTGTGCATCACTGGCTAAGGCAATTGAAAATGTAGCGCTTGATAAATAAACTGCAGCCATACAACGTAGTAGTTTTTTAAATTTCATAATAAATACTCCCTAACTGTAAATATTTAATGAAAAATCTTATTCTTAGTTTCCTATCGCCTTAATTCCAAATGAATCGGGCAATATATATACAGCAACGACCGCGCCACAATGATATTGATACCGATAAATTGCCGGTTAATACTGATTCATATCAATTTTATACGTTTGATTAATATTATTTTTTTGTTTTTTTGTTAATATAATTGTCATATATGACAAATGTGTTGACAAAAATGGAGTTCGTTATGTCGATTAGCCTTCAATATATAAATCAAGATTTTGCCACTATGCTAAATGCTTATGACTGCCCTGCAATTTTGGTTACGCCCGAATATAGAATACTTGCCAGTAATCAACGGTATCTTGAAATTTTTGGGGCAATAGATCTGGACCAACCAGCTTATTGTTACAAGGCGTCACATCATCATGAAATCCCCTGTGACCAAGCTGGGGAGGCTTGCCCATTATCTGCCGCAGGTATTTCTGGGAAAAAACAACGCGTATTACATATTCATCATTCCCCTCGAGGTAAAGAGCATGTGGACATCGAAATACTGCCTATTTTAGACGACAAAGGGGAGGTGAAATTCTTTGTCGAGCTTTTAAAGTCAGTCACATTGGCAAACCCAAAAATTGACGGTAATGAAATGGTCGGCGCCAGCCTCGTTTTTAACCAATTGGTCGAAAACATTACCCGCGTTGGACCAACAGAAGCATCGGTATTATTACTGGGAGAAACAGGTACAGGTAAAGAAATAGCGGCTTCAGCTGTCCATCTAGCAAGTAATCGGAAGACTCAGCCAATGGTTATACTAGAATGTTCAGGTCTCACTGAAACATTGTTTGAAAGTGAATTATTTGGCCATGTAAAAGGGGCTTTTACTGGCGCGTTGTACAATAAACATGGTCTAGTTGAGGTGGCTAACGGCGGTACATTGTTTTTAGATGAGATAGGCGATGTGCCTTATGAGCTACAAATAAAGCTATTGCGCCTAATTGAAACTGGCACTTATCGCCCCGTAGGCAGTAGAGAAACCAAACGGTCTGATTTCAGACTTATTTGCGCCACAAACCAAGATATTTTTTCAATGGTAGAGCGTGGGGAGTTCAGAAGAGACTTGTACTATCGCATCAATGTATTCCCTATTAAAATACCCTCTTTAAATAAACGTAAAGAAGATATAGCACTGTTAACAACCGCGATTCTGCAGCGAATAGATGACAGTGGAAAGTACATAGTGACAGATTCTGCAATCAATTTATTAAGAGAGCATGACTTTGTGGGTAATATTCGAGAACTGCGAAATATACTATCCCGTGCACTTGTGCTGGCGAATACACAAATTATTGATAGGAATGTGATTAAAACCTGTCTTGAAATTGACCGCAAAATAGGAGGTCATTCAGAGTCTGAGACTGATTTGAAAGGCAATGAGCTAAGATATTTACAGCGTCTTATAGAGAGTGTCAATGGAGATAAAGACAAAGCAGCAACTTTGGCAGGCATTAGTACTCGCTCATTATATAGAAAGTTACAGTAGACATATGGGAAGATCGTGAACGTTATTTAAGTCATTTCAGTGAAATATCGACCTGTTCAAGTGCTTGTGAGCTTATACGCTTTTTTATGGAATCAGATTATGTAGATCGGATCATTCAAACAGCATGTTAGCGCGATATACGATCACCACCGCCAAAAAACATAAAAAAGACCATTTAGGCCGGTATCTATTAATCATCACGCTCAATACAACTTATTACGCTTAATTGTTCCATCTAAAGTGACGAACAAATCATAACAATCATCACCAAAGCAATCTAAAGCACGAATCGCTACGTACCAACTAGCTCATTCATTATGAGATTTTTGGCACCATGGTCAATACCGCCAAACACGCTATTAATATCGTCTGGTTTAAACGCGATTTGCGCTTGTCTGATCATCAGCCGCTCGTCGATGCGTTTAACCATCATCTACCCTGCTTGCTGATTTATAACTTTGAGCCATTTATGCTGGCTGACTCGCATTATAATGAGCGTCATTGGCGCTTTGTGTGGCAGTCGCTACAAGACATAAATCAACAACTGGCGCGGTTTAATGGTCAGGTATATACCTTCAATGTGCCAATAATTGATTTGTTGAATGAATTATCTCAACAGTTTGAAATTAAAGATATTTTTAGTCATCAAGAGATTGGTCTACACAACAGCTTTGAGCGCGATAAAGCGGTTGCCCGCTGGTGTCATCAGCAGCAAGTTAATTGGCAGCAGTCACCTACTGGCGCGGTAGTGCGTGGCCGAAAACACCGCAAACAGTGGGACCAACACTGGCAACAAGTTATGAACAGTCCTATTGCTATCCCCAATTGGCAATTATGTCTGCTACAAAAGCTCGATAACTATCAAAATCCGCTTATCGACCAAGCCATCATGATACACAATGATCAGTTTCAAACGGGTGGTCCTAAAGCGGCCAGAGCTGTCTTGAACAGCTTTTTAGGCCATCGCGGTAAAGACTATCAACGCAGTATTTCTAGCCCCAGTTTGAGCCGTATCCATTGCTCACGTTTATCGCCTTATTTGGCTTGGGGCAACATCAGTCTTCGGCAAGTTTACCAAGCCACATTAACTCGTTATAACCAAGTGCAGAGCCAAAACGGTGATAACCCAATAAATAGTAATAACCGAGGTTGGCGAAAGTCATTGCTGGCGATGATGTCGCGCTTACACTGGCATTGCCATTTTATGCAGAAATTTGAAAGCCAATGCAGCATGGAATTTACCCCGGTAAACCCTGGGTATCTAGAGTATCCCTACCGTACAGACGACAAAGTACAGCAAGATATTCAGCGCTGGGCCGAAGGTCAAACGGGGATCCCAATTATCGATGCCTGCATGCGCGCTTTACAGCACACCGGTTACATTAATTTTAGAATGCGCGCCATGTTAGTCAGCTTTGTGACTCATCATTTAAACATTACGTGGCAACATGCCAGCTTACCGTTAGCCAATTATTTTCTCGATTTCGAACCTGGGATCCATTACCCGCAACTGCAAATGCAAGCCTCGGTCACAGGCATTAATACCATACGCTTATACAATCCAATCAAGCAGTCACAAGACCAAGATCCCCGTGGGGATTTTATTCGCCAGTGGTGTCCAGAGCTTACCAACTTACCCAATGAGTATATTCATCAACCTTGGCTACAGCCGCCGATGGAAGCTATTTTTAATGATGTAATTTTAGGCCGTGATTACCCAGAGCCTATGATAGATTTAACCCTAGCCGCTCAAGCTGCGCGCGATCGCTTATGGTCATACCGTGAACAACCTCAAGTTCAACGGCATATCGGCGCAGTATTAAGCCGTCACGTTAGCCCTAAACGCAAACGTACCAAGAACAAGGCCGCAGAACTAAAGGTACAGGCAAAAAGACCGTCATGACACATAACAAACAACAGCTTGAACAGAAAACCTGTTTGGTTTGTCAGCGCCCTTTTACATGGCGTAAAAAATGGGCGAAAGACTGGCCAAGCGTAAAATACTGCTCTGAGCGCTGCCGTCGCCATAAAGCCTCTAGCCAAACAAATTAAGGTAACGAATATGACGACACTGCATACTGATATATCTGCGCCATTATTGGGCGAGACCGACACATTAAGGCTGATCCTGGGCGATCAACTCAACGTCAGTCACAGCTGGTTTACACAGGTTAATCCCAACCGAGTGTATTTAATTGCCGAGCTGCCACAAGAGACTAACTACGTCAGTCATCATGTGCAAAAAGTGTGTGCCTTTTTTGCGGCTATGGCGCAATTTGCCCAAGCTTTAGCACAATGTGGTCATCAAGTGTTGTACCTGACCTTAGATGAAACCCAGCACTATGCCGACCTACCAGCGTTGCTTGAACACATTACTGCTGCGCATAAGTTAACTCATTTTGAATACCAACAGCCTGACGAATACCGTTTATCGCAGCAATTAGGATCTCTTTTACTACCAGGCATTGCTATCAATAGCACTGACAGCGAACATTTTTTATTGCCGTTTAGCGACATACAAGGTCAATTCACCCCGAAAAAACACCTCAAAATGGAATTCTTTTATCGACGGATGCGCAAACGCTTTAATGTGCTGATGCAAGATGGGGAACCTTTGGGAGGCCAGTGGAATTTTGATCAGCAAAACCGGGCGAGCTTTAAAAAGAATGACCTTGCTGATGTTCCTGCGCCGTTACTGTTTGCCAACGACGTCAGTGATATTTTAGCCCGACTTAAGCGCCACAATATCAACACCATAGGCAAAGCGGAAAACCAATTGTTATGGCCAGTTAATCGGCGTCAATCACGTGAGTTACTTGACTATTTTTGCCAGCACTTATTGATCCGCTTTGGTCATTTCCAAGATGCGATGACCGAAAATAGCCCGTCGGCTTGGAGCCTATATCATTCAAGGTTATCGTTTGCGCTCAACGCCAAAATGATTTCGCCTAGCGAAGTGATCAATAAAGTCATCGCTCATTGGCAAGCACATCAAAATGATATTTCACTGGCTCAAGTGGAAGGTTTTGTGCGGCAGATATTAGGTTGGCGCGAATATGTCCGCGGTATTTATTGGATCAATATGCCCGACTACGCTACTGATAATGCCTTGCAAGCACAACGGCCGCTGCCGGAGTATTTTTGGACCGCAAACACTAAGATGAATTGCATGCACCACGCCATAAAACAGTCGCTCGATTATGCCTATGCCCACCATATTCAAAGGTTGATGGTGACTGGCTGTTTTAGTTTACTCGCGGGTATCAATCCAGATGAAGTCGACCAATGGTATTTAGGCATTTACATTGATGCCATCGAATGGGTCGAAATGCCCAATACTCGCGGGATGACTCAATTTGCCGACGGCGGCATTGTCGCCACAAAACCCTATGCCGCCAGCGGCAATTATTTGAATAAAATGGGCGATCATTGCAAAAGCTGTCATTACAATGTCAAACTCAAAACCGAAGCCAACGCCTGCCCGTTTAACAGTTTATATTGGCATTTTATTCAACGTCATCAAGAGCGATTTAAACGCAATCCACGCATGGCGATGGTGTATAGAAACTGGCAAAAGATGGATGCTAACACTCAGCAGGCCATTATCAACAAAGCCGATACGCTATTAGAAAATATAGAAAGCTTATAACCTTTAACTGTCGGGATAGGATTGAATGATGGACAAAATCTCAGCCATACGCAGTTTTGTCGAAGTCACCTGTTGTGACCGTTTAACCAAAGCTGCCGAGCAACTAGGCTTAAGCCGTTTGCAGCTATCTTGGCACATTGAAGCAGTCGAGTCATGACTCACACAACACCAGACCATAGCAAACAAGCTAATGCGGATTAGCGAGGTACAGATCTCTGGTTAAGAATCTCTAATTAAGAATCTTCAGCTAATAATCTTGAGTAATAGTTGCTGTAATTGCTGCGGTTGATCAAGGCTAGCATCATGGCCGCAGTCATCAATTTTAAGTAACGGAGTTTGGTAAAAAAGAGCTAATTGCTCGCTACATTTGGGATTAGCTAACTTGTCTTGATTGGCAACGATCACACTAACACAGGTGCCTTGTAATACAGGGCTATGAAAACGGGCTGAGGCGTACAATTGGCGTAGCCCATTGATAAATGATGTATGAGATTGCAACCTTAGTAAGCTCCAAGCATTAATCACTTCAATACTTTGACCAAAATGCCTGCTGGTAAAATCCAATACTGTTGCCTCTAGCCAATGTCCTCTGTCAGTTCCCCCTTGATTTTGACCAGGCAAATAAGGGCGAACAACGCTTAGCAAAGCATGCGCTAAAGACATCATTAACCCCCAACATTGAAACCGATAATACCAAGGTGACAAGTTGGCCGCGCTGCTGTTAATTAACACCACATGCTGCACTCGTGATCGACACTGCGCCGCCATAGTTAACGCCAACATGCCTCCCATAGACAAGCCCACTAATACCAAGTTAACTTGGCTTGGCGGCGTACCCTGTTTAAGCAACGCGGCATCAATTTGCTGCCACACCGCATCACAATAGTCTTGCATTTTACCTGGACTAACCTGATTAACTAACACACCATTACCGGGTAAATCCACGCTAATGACATTCACAGCTTGTTGGTTTAAACGCTGATCAAATCCATTCCAATGACGACTGTCACGCATTAATCCTCTTAGCAATACCAAGGTGGTCATAGGTTATCCTCACTTAGCCTCATTTAGCTTTTTTAGACCAGAAGCGATTAGCTTGTTGAGTCAATAGGGTCAGTTGTTTAGGGTTTATTTGTTCAATAACTTGCGCATAAGCAGCATCGATCAAAAACTGCATTAATACCACGTGTCGCCGTAAAACGCGTTGATGTCGATGTGTTTTTTGCGGATTAAAATAGCCGGGGAAATTAAATAACTGACGCGGATTTTTACGCAACCAAGCCCATGACCCCATTTCTAACGTTAACGGAATAAACGGTTTATCGCTAACATTACTCGCCACCAAGTAATCCCAAATATCGCCATGGGTACGATAAAAATGACTTTGCGGCGCTAACCGATAATGACTGTGGTGAGGATAACCTTTCTCGAACAATTGCATTAGCTGATAAATATAACCTATCCCAGCAAACGGCTGCCGAGTATGGGCATGAGGAAACCACACATGATCGCGTAAGCCAAAACCAGAATGGGCGTCTAAGGCAATAACACTGCTGCTCTGTTGTTGTAGTTGTTGAACATACCTTACTAACGCTTGGGTTTCGAGTTCCATACCATGTTGGCCGCGATACCAAGGCAAGCGTGGTGATAATCGCTGACCGCCAACAAGAAAGGTCACCTCTTCATCTGAATCAATCGATGCATTACGCATTAAATCGACGTTATTACCATTACCACGGCTGCCTCGTAAAAAGCCCACCGGATTCACCACTGGCACAAACGCTAAACGTACATGCTTGAGTAATTGCTGTAAATGAGTATCCCAAGGCAGACGATTAAGTAAGCTGCCTAAAAAAGCCAGCACCACTTGCGCACCAATCCGTTCAACACCGTGCACCCCACCGACAAACAATACGGTAGGACAAGGTTGTTGTTGGCCTAACTCAATGGCCGTTACCGACAGTTTTTCACCACGGTAATATAAATCCGCTAAAGACTGGTGCCGAAATTGCTGTTGATGCTGTGCAATTAGGCGTTTTAATGTGTCTATCTCAAACGAATGCTCAAATGAAAACGTACCCATTAGCCACTATTTACTGTCACAAAATGATCTTAATAAACTAACCAAAAAATAAGACAAGTTAGTGACAATAAATTGAAACAACCTAAATAACACATTGCTTAACAATGTTTACATAAAGTAAACAAATCAATATAGATCATATAATTAGAAAACTATTATCGGGTTTGGAGACCCAAATCACATTCGATTTAAGGCAGAGGTTTTATCATTATTTCAAGATAGTAAAACTAAATAGGCATTCGATAATGAGTACAATTGAATCAATCACCTTAATGCTAGCCTTAGTGTATAGCACCAGCTTGCTGTACTGGAGTGGCAAAAAATGGGGCGCACTTGTCAGCGCTGCATTATTGCTCGGTGCAACCCTAGCCAGTTTTTTCTGGCCATTACTACTCATATTATTGGTCGCGGTGATCATTGTCACGGCACTAGGACAATATCAACCTGCGTTTGCCAATGCAGAAGGTAGACCCAACCAAGTACGTGAGATTTGCCAACACTTCTTTGCCCTTTCCATGTTATTGGTCGGAGTGCAATATGCTATCAACGCAGGATTATTATATGCAGGGGAAACGCCTTGGTTAATGCGACCCGATGTCGGTGATGCGTTTTTACCTATTGCTGGAGGCATTGAACTTAAAGCTATTTTAACCTTAGGGCTCTGGGATCAAAATCATCCTGCGGCAGTGGTTATGCTGTGTGTCGTATTACTCACAGGTTTAATATGTAAGCGCGCATTTTGTGGCTGGGCTTGCCCATTAGGGTTAGCTGGCGAATACCTCTATAAACTGAGAAAACATTTTATTCACGCCGAACTTCTGCCACCAGCATGGTTGGATTGGCCACTCAGAATGCTTAAATATTTGCTATTAGCAGCACTGCTTTATTTGGTTATTTCTATGCCAGCGGCATCTATCCCACATTACATGTCAGGGAATTACCACAAAGTAGCCGACTTAAAAATGGCAGTATTTTTCATGATGCCATCAATGGTTGCCTTAATCGGCTTCGGTATTCTGTTTGCGTTAGCCGCATGGCGTCGCCAAGGTTTTTGCCGTTATATTTGCCCTTATGGCGCGCTGTTAGGCATAGTGAGCTTTTTCAGTCCATTTAAAATTCGTCGTAATACTCAGCATTGTTTAATTGAAACCAAAGGCATGAGTTGCGATAAATGCACCCGCGCATGCCCTGCCAATATATCAGTACATACTCAGAAAGATATTCGTTCCGATGAGTGCCAAGCCTGCATGCGTTGTGTGTCAGCGTGTCCTAAAAAAGAGGCGCTGCAATTAAGCACTCGCAATGGTATTAAACTGTCTGCCAGAGGATTGCTGATTATGTTACTGACGGTAATGTTTATGTTACCGCTGTTTGCTTACGTCGGAGGCTATTGGCACAGCCAAACGCCTGACGACATAAAAATGGAACTGATACAAAAGCTTGATCGTATAGGTCATTAATTCAGAGTTTATAATGAACAATTAAAAATCAATAACACGAGTGTCTATTTGGACACTCGTGTTATTCCTCATTGATTCAAGCATCAATGGTTGTAACCAATGACCAAACACTATTAGTTTCCTCCTTTAAAGCACGTTGCTTGGTTTTCGCTGCTATAGCAAGAGCCTAGATCGCTGCGCTGCTAGGACGCTACGCGGCTAGATGCTATAAAATTTTAGCAGCAAAGCTGTCCCTATCCCTGTGATGACAAGCCAAGAGCCTAGGTGCTAGACCGCTCTATCCGTGAGCGCAGCGTTCGCTTGCTATCGCTTGTTATCGTTTGATGTGGTCAACTGAAGCTGTTCCTAGCAGCGAAGCGACCCTAGCAGGACAACGTCCGCCCTAGAACCTCGAAGACCGAAGACCGTTTGGGTATAAGCAAACAAAAAGGGCTGCGCAATGCAGCCCTTCAATTAAATATCACTTACCACAATGGTTAACTTACAAGCCTTCAAGCGTTAAACGCTTACTACGCTTATTATTCGCAAAAATCAGTGCAATTAACGCCACCACACCGACAGCAATACCGATAGGTTGACTTAATGGTTGAGGGAAGCCAAAACCAATACCCGCCGTTAAAATGTACGACACTGTCACACTCGTCCCCACAATAGCAGGTAAACTCACGATCCAATGGAAGGTACCACGGTTAAATAAATACTTGGTCGCTAGCCATAATACGCTGGTAGATAACAACATATTTGAGAATGCGAAATAACGCCAGATCAGTGTAAAATCAATCTTGGTCATAAAATAGGCAATAATCAAAATAGGCACCGCAACAAATAAACGGTTTCTGATACTTTGAGGGATCTTAAAAGCATCAATAATGGTTAAACGTAATGCTCTAAATGCAGTATCACCAGAGGTAATTGGGAAAATCGCCACCGCAATAATCGCCATAATACCACCCGCGGCACCTAAGTAAGTAGAAGCCACTTGGTTAACCACCATTCCTGGACCACCTATGTCAAGAATACCTTTAAGTTCAGCATAACCACCAGGGAAAGCCGCGATACCCGCAGTAGCCCAGACACATGCGACCACACCTTCTGCCATCATTGCGCCGTAGTAAACAGGACGAACGTATTTTTCATTGGTTAAACAACGCGCCATGATGGGTGCTTGTGTTGAGTGGAAACCACTAATCGCACCACAAGTAATAGTGACAAACAATAATGGCCATACAGGTAAACCGTCTGGATTAGGCTCTAATAATTCATTGTTATAGTGACTGTGATCAAAATAAGCAAAGATACCATCAACAGTCGGTAATTGTGGTGCGTGGATTAATAACGCAACAGCAATTGACGTTGTCATCACAATCATTAATAAACCAAATACTGGATACAGTTTAGTAATGATTTTATCTATTGGTAACAAGGTTGCTAAAAAGTAATAGCCCAAAATCAATAATACCCAGAAGGTATTTTCGCCAAAAATGGTGTCTTTAAAATAATCTAAGTTACTGAGCAATCCTGCTGGGCTCATGATGAATACAACACCAACGAAAAATAACAGCATGGCAGTAAATATCAGCATGGCTGCTTTAAAGTAAATATTAAAATAATGTCCCGCAATTTCAGGTAAGCTTTTACCGTCCTCTTTGATGCTCATGACACCGGAGAAGTAATCGTGAACCGCGCCACCGAGTAAATTACCAAGGACAATCCATACCAGCGCTATAGGGCCATAAAGCGCACCTAAGATAGGTCCGAAGATAGGTCCGACACCAGCGATGTTGAGAAATTGAATTAAGAACGCTTTAACCGGATGAACTTCGACATAGTCAACGCCATCATTAAATCGTGCTTGAGGGGTTATTGCATTAGGGTCGATACCCGCTTGCCGTTCAACGAACGGACTGTAAAACTTGTATGCGAGCAAGAGAAGCCCGATACAAATGAAAAAAATCAACATGTCATTATCATCCATTAGTTATAGGAATGTACTCAATGTTGAGTTTGTTTCAGATAGCTTTAGAGGTCAAGTCATGAGGCATTATACCAAGGTAGGGGTTGCTATTAATCGCTCATCGTGAATTTATATCCAGCTTGGCGATAAAGTATAATTTTGTTAATGGGTTACCTCTACCCCCCAGCCATAGTGACTTTGTTACTTATCTCAACTTACTCTCATACTTTCACAAAAAAATCGACCAGCCACGCTTAATGCATGTTAATGCAGACAATACCCTTGTAGTATATAAGGATTATTTTAACGCCATAAACAAACAATAATCTCGAATAAAAGCATTCTATCTATGGGTAAAATAAACCGTCTTAGATTATTATGTAAATATTATGTCAATATTATATCAATGTTATAATAGCCGCCTACTCGAGCTAACCATTCGCAATAAAGAGCAAAATCCACCTCATCTGCTCGCTTTCTCGATTTTTTCGCTTGTTATTTTTTTCGTTTGTTAGCTTTTTAGCTTTTTAGCTTTTTCGCCTATAAATAGATAAAACCCCACCGGCATTGCCAGTGAGGTTTTATTAGCCAAAAGATAATATAGTCGTTTGCTAAGCTATTTTTGCAGGGTTAACTCGATGCTAGATTCAACCGATGCTTGGATCTCAGCTTCGGTAAATAACAATGGACGTAATTGCTTTGCCGTAGAATACAGTTCACTTTGATCAGAAAAGCTAGGGCTTAACACGTTACTGGACTCCGAATAAGTCAAAAGACCTTTTGCCTTAGGACCATCATCAGTAAAGCTCACGGTCATCATCCAACTTGAACCACTTCGGATTTGGTAACCTTCTGAGGTTAATCCTGATGCTGCCGCCTTACCTGAAACAACATCTAACACAGGTGGGTATTTATGTTGAGGTATTAAAGTGTCATCACCGGATAAGGTGGTCGAAAACACGTTAAATCCACCTTCCGCATTATGACTACCAGGCCAAGGTAGCTTCACCCCAGATGCACTGCCATCAGGGAGTGACTTTTCAACAAATTGCACCTCTCCTAAGCTCGCATCCACAGCAAAACCTGCCGCTTCAAGATTCAACGCCCCATGAGCTAAAGCGATTAACGCGCTGCCATCAGTATTGAGCTTATTGGGTGTTGTTGCTGCACTCATATAATCAAAAGCTTCAGTTAACATGGTATTTTGATCAAACTGATGGGCAAACTCACGAATTAACGCCCCGCCCTTACTGTCATTATCTTGCTTACCATTCCACGCTCTTAGTGCTGAACATGATGCAGAAACATCTTTAGATAATGTGGCGCTCACCACCACGGGCGTATCACCTTGTAACTCACATTGGCTAATTAAGTCGGCTAACACCAACTCTGCGAGATAAGCTCGGTTGGATAATAAGGCCGTTTCAAGCTCTTCTATACTAAATTTACCGTCATCACCGGCTGCATCATCCATTAACGTTAACCCCATGCGAGTCCGTAATGATAATTGACCTCGCTCTGGACCGTATAAAGGAGAGAAGTTTTCCAAAGGTGCAGCAAGGTTAGTCGACCAAAATGAGTTATTTGAGTTTTGCACAAAGTCACTCCGTTCAAGCTTAGGTGCACGTTCATAAGGCATTGGCGAATCATAACTAAACACCGAGGTATTACCCGGTAAAATAGTAAAACCAGCTTGAGCTTTAGCTGCAACAATAGCAGGGGTAGTTCTAATTATATCGACCACTAAATCAGAAAAACCCGGTACGGTTGAGTCGTCAATATAAAAGGCATTGCCTTCTTTGTCGGCGTACATAGTGTTATTAAAAATCACCCCATCATAATTTTTAAATGCTTGCTGGAACTCATCTTGGTTTGTTGCGCGGTTCATGGCTAACCAATGATCAAGCGGATCTTTATTGGCCATGTTGGCGTCTTGAATAAAGAAGGCTTGACCATCATCCCAGCCAAACGGCGCCAATGATGGCGGCGCCTCAACCATTGGACCTTTAGCTGTGGTGTAAATGTCTTTTTCGGCCACCAACATACCTGCTGCACCTGCATTGACTAATACCGACACCGTTTCTTTGGTGATCGGCATCTTTGAGCCATCAAACAGATACTGCAATCTGTCACCTGAGACTAACTCTAGGTTATACATAACAAAGTGCTCGGCTGTCGAAAAGGTATGCGTCCAAGCCACATCTTTATTAAAACCAATATTCACCAAACCAGGCATACCCACTAGTGAGCCGCCCATGACATCAATCTGTCCTGGGATGGTCAAATGCGACTGCCAAAAACGTAAATTACCGGTATGCGGAAAATGCGGATTACCTAATACCATGCCTTTACCGTTTTCGGTTTTATCTTTACCCAATCCCCAACCATTAGAACCCAAGTTTCGAGGATTAGTTTCAGGGGTGGTAATGGTTGCAGACCGTGCTATTAATTTATTGTTCATATCCTGCACAAACGCGGTTTGTGCTGTAGACGGTGCCGGCCCAACAATACGCGGTAAATACTCTTCGCCATCACCGGGGTTAGCGTAAAAAATTAAATCTAAAAAGTTTGCCGCGCCAGGTAATAACGCGATGGAAAATATATAGTTGGCTACATCAATACCGCTAATGGGTTTAACCCAAGGTTGACCCGCACAGAATGGCTCGCCAGTTTGAGTCCCAGCGTCTATATCGGCAAGGTATTGATTATAACCCGCACTAAAGCCTTCCATTAATGCGCGCGAGTTATAACTAAACTGTGAATACTGGTTTTCAGCAAGCTGTCTAATTTTCAACGCTTTGTAAGCAAAATCAGAGATTAAATTGCCATTATCTTCGCTGGTCGGCAGACCCGTAGCAAAATCAATTGAAGCATGGGGGCCAAAGTACATTGACCGTTCAGAATTAGCTTTAATAAACCCATCGGCCATCACACATAAATTGTCTTGTGCTTGGGCATAACCACTCCCAAAACCTAGGCTTTCTAAGTTATCGGCAGAGATATGTGGTACACCGTATTGAGTGCGACGGATGTTGGCCTTTAAGGTGCCGTTAGGGGCAAAAGCTTGTAATGGAGGTGAAATGGCTTCGGGTTCTGGAGTAGGTTGAGGTGTTTTACCGTATTGAGTGTCATCACCACACCCGACGATAACCACACTAGAAACCATGCCAATGGCGAGCAGTATCTTGTTCAGTTTCATTATTATTATCCTTGTTGTATCCCAATGCTAATTAGCATGATGGGTGAGGTATTGAATCCTTTACGCCTCAATTTAAGCTAACAGCACGGCCAAAGTAATCCCAGTTACCTTGAAACGAATGCGCTGTTGTTAAATACAACAAAGACATGCATGCTCATTTAAGCAATCATTCAGTCGTCTGTCTACATCTTGATAAAAATAGCCGAAACTTGCTTAACAAAAACAATTAACCTTATAAAGCTAACCTCAGTCCTGGATAATAAACGATTATAAAATAGCGACGTCTTTGGCTATTTGCGTTGCATTGACCTGAATTAAACAAGTTATTTATGCGTAAATACGCCTTGTTAGCAGAACAAATGGCAAGTTTGATATTGATGACCCGCTGCGAGTATCGCTTCGCTGCTAAGATTGTATAGCATCTAGCAGCGTAGCGTCCTAGCATCTAGGCTTTTCGCTTGTATAGCATCTAGCAGCGTAGCGTCCTAGCATCTAGCAGCGTAGCGTCCTAGCATCTAGCAGCGTAGCGTCCTAGCATCT
>NZ_JBEOPO010000041.1:0-44306 GCF_040310145.1 Shewanella sp. S1-49-MNA-CIBAN-0167
AATACTCTCATTTCCAGCTTGATATCAATCTAGCCACTAGTGCTGCTTTGAATCTGCCGTATTGCTTACTGTTTTTTTATCTAACGCTCAGTTTGTTGATAATTCCCGTTTAATTTATACATTTGAATAGTGCTGAAGGCTATCGCAATCAAAGCTAAAAGCAGTTATGTTAATTCATAATAAAATGGGTGGCTATGTTTTGCTGATGGAACACCACAATGACAAGGAAATTTCAATGAGACACGTACAAATCAAGCCACATAATCAGTTCAAAACTGCTCTACAGCCTAGAGCTAGCATCAAAAAAAGCAAATTCCTATAGCATAAAGCGTACCAATTAACCTGGACTCGGCATCGGCCAAGTCCAACAAGCGATTTATGCCTTGCAAACAGCGCAACGCATAAATACTAAAACGTTATGTAACTCGGAGGTTTTGTGACATTTTTAGGAATAATTGGCGGTATAGGAAGTTTGGCTTCTATTTCTGGTATATCAGCAAAAGATCTACTTAAATTTGTTTCTGAACAAGATAAAAAATTATTAATTGATTATTTTACTTATCTGGAAAGTAAACGAGTTTTAGTTGCGCCATTTGACGCTGAAGTATCTCAAGCTGTCATCAAAAGTTTAGAATCAATCAAAGATGAAACTGAACAACTAAGAGTAAAATTAAGTTCGAAACAAACACAGCATTTGACGCTAGATTTAATACACACATTAAGTCGCGAATTAATGTCATTATATAAGTACGAAGGTTCTAACAATGAAGTGCTGTTCTATAAAGTATTACAAATAGTCAGGGTTAAATTTGCAAGGGTGTTATCTTTGCTTTGTTCGACTTATCAAATTGACTTATCAAGCCAACAAACTGATTTATCAAAGCTTGTCCTAGAGCATGCTTATAGAGTTAAATGAAAGTTACATGACAAGGTAATTAAATTGAGCAAAAACAGTTGGTTACGTTTACTTCGTTTCGCATTATAACCCACTATTTTAGTCCGCTTATTGCGGCGTTAGATGACTAAAGGTAAATATAATGTATCCTTGGGATCCAAAGTCCTTCAATTATGAAATTGTGTCTGCACTGGACAATCACTCAGAATTGATCTCTGATTATTTCAGGGAAGATATAAGGTTGATGGATGAACACCTGAATAGTTCTCCATATCAAAGCTTGAAACCAAATAGATTCAATTATGCATTTTCTGATTTTAAAGAAAATGTGCTAACACCGATATTAAAAAACAATCGAATAATAGTTTGGCACTATACACGGCTAACTGATCATGAAGTTGAGATGATGCATAAAAGACTAATGCCATCGACTCTCGATTATTTGAAAATTCGATTAGAGTTACTTGTTTCGAAAGGTTTACTGACTTATGAAGAGTCGCAGGTGGTCTTTAAACAAAGTCCTTTCCATAAACAGGAGCGAAATAGATCGGGGATGCTGTGGACAACAACAGTGCCCGAACCTACAACCGATATGGGTGTGGAGCCACTTCTCAAGAGTTGGGGAGGTGAATCTGCATACTTTTGGCTTGCTGATGAAAATTTGAAAACAAAACTGAAAGAAATCGGATTGCCAAGAGTTATTGAATTAGAAACTGAGCTTACAGATGGTCTAAATGCATTTTCCGTATCTGAAACAGTTTTAGAGGCGTGGGCAAAAACGTTAGGAATAAGCGTTGCACCTTCAGGAACAGATCTATCTATAAAAAGTAGTGTAAACAAAGCAAGAGTAGTTAAGGTTCACACGGAAGGTGAAAATTCATTTAATGGTTTGGCTGAAACCTATCCTAAAAATGTTCAAGCACTCTTAAGGAAATAATCGGTTTTATCCGATCAACACTATCTTTAGAATTGTGCCATCGTCATCTAACAAGCGCATGCAAAGCGACCGCCTTCGGCGGCGCTTGATGCGGGCGTTACCACATATCTGGTTGCAATACTTTCCCTAATGCTGACAAGTATTTTTAAAGTAAAAAATCTAAATTGTTTCTGTCCAAAAACGAGTTGTTCTTAGCTTTCAAATGCCCAAATTCAACTCTGAACTTGAGGCCATTGAAGAAAATGACGTGAGCCCAGACATGGATGTCTGGCTAGCTTTGGAGGGGAAGGGACGCCTCATCTGAAGCGTTAGCATTTTCGAATAAGGCCGAAGAACACTAAAATGAAGTTCAAAGCTGGATCAATCCCCATGGCGACCTTTTCGCTGTTTGAAAATGTTGCGGGGCGGCTGGGAGTTCCAAGAGGGAATAGCCGTTGGTTTCCTCTTGGTCTGGTGTGGGTGAAGCGCCACGACGTTAGTGGCCGCAGGCCATAAAGTACAAAAGTACAAAAGTACAAAAGTACAAAAGTACAAAGCAAAAATAACACCTGGATTCCGGCTCAAAAGCATTGCCGGAATGACGCCGTATTTGGCCTGTGCAGGGTGGAACCTTGCGATCATAAGCGTTAGTGGCCGCAGGCCATAAAAAGAACAAAGGTTGACCCTTTTGCCAACCCACAGCAAATCCATCAACCCTAAAGCAAATCCTTCATTCTGTGGTACAACATCCCTGCTGCCAGCAATGGCGATCGCAACATAGGTCCACCGGGGAAGGTCATGTGCTTAATATCATTAAACACATCAATACGCTGTGACTGCTGGCTAATCGCTTCAGCAATTAACCTTGCGGCCATGTGAGTGGCGTTCACCCCATGGCCGGCATAGGCTTGGGCAAAGTAGATGTTGGCTGCGTCAGGTAAACGGCCGATTTGCGGCATCCGATTGGCGCCGATACCCATCATGCCACCCCATTCATAATCAATTTTGATGCCTTTTAATTGTGGGAAGACCTTTTCAAGATTAGGCCTTAATTCAGCTTCAATATTTTTGGGGTCTTTACCTGAATAAGTACATAAACCACCAAAGAGTAGGCGGCGGTCTGCTGATAAGTGGAAGTAATCTAACGCCACACGCATGTCGGCAAAGGCCATATTTTGCGGAATAACACTGGCACATTGTTGTTCGGTTAACGGTTCTGTGGCTAATAAATAGGTGCCTGTTGGCAACACTTTCCCGCCAAGAAAAGGGCTTAATGTATTGCCGATATAACCATTGCCTGCCAATACCAGATAGTCACAGATCACTTCACCTTCGGCGGTGATCACTTTGGGTTTACTGCCCTTGATGATTTTTTCTGCGGCGCTGTATTCAAATAATTGGGCACCAAGTTCACGTGCAACACGTGCTTCGCCTAGGGCTAAATTAAGTGGGTGTAAATGTCCGCTGCCCATATCGACCAAGGCGCCTTGGTAAAAGTCTGAACCGATAACGTCACCAATTTGCGAACGATCAAGCAGTTTGATTGATTTTTGATAACCTTGGTCTTTCAGATCTTGGTATTCTGCCGCTAAATCATCCATGTGCCGTGGCTTTACGGCTAAATCACAATAACCCATGTGTAAGTCGCAATCGATTTTGTGCTCGGCAATGCGCTCGGTAACGATATCAACCGCTTCAAAACCCATTTGCTGAATGGCTTTTACGCCTTCGTCGCCAATTTGATTACGGAACTGGGTGGCGTCATGACCGATCCCACGGATCAACTCACCACCATTGCGTCCCGAGGCGCCCCAGCCAATGCGTTTAGCTTCGAGCAATGCGACACTGTAGCCACGTTGTCTGAGTTCAATGGCGGTATTAATGCCACTAAATCCACCGCCAACAATACACACATCGACAGTTAGCTGTTCGGTTAGCTTGGGATGCGAGTAAAGCTCTTTTGCGGTCGCCACATAAAAGGAGTCTGGGTAGTGTTGGCTATGGATCGGGGATTTACGTGGCATAAATACTCCAAGCTATTGATTGCGATTATAATCATAACGTTTAAATGAATAGTCAGATGCAGTGTAAGTCATCTAGGGTGTGCATTTTATTTAACACTTATTTAGTGTAAAATACAATTGCTTTGATTTAAGCAAGTTATCATGCTTGATCGCTAGCATTTTTTTGTTAAAGTGTTAATAATCTGCAACACTTTAATAACAAGTCATGGGTCAACATTTACTAGGAGAACGAATTTGGATATTGGTGCAAACCTAAAAGCTGTTCGCAAATTGAAAGGGTTATCTCAACGCGAGTTAGCCAAGCGTGCAGGGGTTACCAACAGTACAATTTCAATGATTGAGAAAAACAGTGTTAGTCCATCGGTGAGTTCACTTAAAAAAGTGTTAGCGGGTATCCCGATGTCATTGGTAGATTTCTTCTCGATTGATGATGGCTCTATTGGTGATCAGAAAGTGGTTTACCGTGGTAATGAGTTATTGGATATCGGTACCGGTGAGTTAGTGTATAAACTTATCGGCCGTGACTACCCAAACCGTGCAATGTCGGTGATGAGTGAGACTTATCCTGTCAATGCTGATACGGGTGCTGAAATGCTGCAACATAAGGGTGAAGAGGGCGGCATCGTTGTTGAAGGTAAGATTGAGCTGACTGTTGGTGAAGAGGTGTTTATCCTTGAAAAAGGTGACAGTTATTATTTTAATAGTGAACACCCCCATCGATTTCGTAACCCATTTGAACAGCCTTGTCAGTTAATGAGTGCCACCACTTCAGCCGATTTTTAACGGTTTTCACTTTAGCTTTTACTGCTTATGTCTAACTCGACGGCTTAAGGGAATAGTGTAAGATAATCAATAAATCAGGCTATTCCCAACGAGTTAGTCGCTGATGATTTTTAGGGTTTCATCTATTTTCGATGGTATTCCTAGCATGTCATTATTATCTTGTGTAAAGAATATTAAGCAATGCATTCCCTTTTTTTGTGCATTCCCTCCCCATTTTGGCGCATTTTTTGGCGAGATTTAAGCAAAGTCAGTCAGATAGTTTTTTTTGGCATTATGGCTATTTTAAAGTTATCAGTATGTTTCTAAAGTGTTTTAATTTATTTTTATTAAAAATTGTTTTTATCCTCAGTTATCCTCTTGCCTAGCTAAAAAAATCCGTGTAGTGTGTGAAAAAATGAACACGTAAATGATAAGTTCATCACTATTCTTTGCTTAAGGTGAGATATGTCTCAGTCAGGTCTTCCTCTTATTGGGGTAGTAGCGTGCAATCAGCAAATTGGTCTGCATCCATTTAACATTGTGGGTGAAAAATATTTGTTGAGTGTGGTCAATGGCGCGAAAGGGTTCCCTTTGGTGATCCCATCACTTGGTGTCGATTTGCCCATTGACGCTATTCTTGCTCGTCTCGACGGTATCCTTTTTACGGGCTCACCATCGAATGTTGAACCTCACCATTACCAAGGTCCTATTAGTGAGGACGGCACTCATCACGATCCTAAGCGTGATGCAACAACCTTACCGCTGATAAAAGCCGCCATTGATGCAGGGATCCCCGTATTCGGTATTTGTCGTGGTTTTCAAGAGATGAACGTGGTGTTCGGCGGCAGTTTGTATCAGAAGCTACATGACGTTGGTAAATATATTGAACACAGTGAAGATAAGAAAGCCCCATTAGATGTGCAGTATGGTATTTCGCATCAAGTTAATCTCGTTGCGGGTGGGCTCCTTCACGATGCATGGGGCTGTGACACTGCAGAGGTTAACTCTGTTCATACTCAAGGCGTGGAGCGCCTAGGTGAGGGGTTGCAGCCAGAAGCATTTGCTCCAGACGGATTAGTGGAAGCATTTTCTGTTAAAGATGCTAAAAATTTTGCATTAGGTGTCCAATGGCATCCTGAATGGAAAGTAACCGAAAATGCATTCTATACTGCAATTTTCGAAGCATTCGGACAGGCCTGTAGACATCATGCGGCAACACAAGTGAGATAAAAATGGATAAGTTAATCGCTTTTTTAAAAGACAAAAAAATTACCGAAGTAGAATGTGTTATTAGTGATATGACAGGGATTGCGCGCGGCAAAATTGCCCCAGTGGATAAGTTTGTCTCAGAAAAAGGCATGCGTTTACCTGAGAGCGTATTACTGCAAACGGTCACAGGTGATTTCATTAATGAGGATGTTTATTATCAACTTCTTGATGATGCTGATATCGATTTTGTCTGCGTACCAGACGAAAATGCGGTGTTTATGTTGCCATGGACCGTTGAGGCTACTGCCCAGGTCATCCATGATTGTTATGATCGTATGGGCAATCCCATTGAATTATCACCGCGTAACGTGCTGAAGAAAGTCCTTAAGCTTTATGAAGATAAAGGTTGGCAACCGGTTATTGCACCAGAAATGGAGTTTTATCTCACCAAACGTTCTGACGATCATGACTTACCGCTTAAGCCGCCTATTGGGCGTTCTGGTCGCCCAGAAGCAGGACGTCAGTCTTTCTCTATCGACGCCGCTAACGAATACGATCCACTGTTTGAAGACATGTATGATTGGTGTGAAATCCAAGGGTTAGATATTGATACCTTGATCCATGAAGACGGTCCCGCGCAAATGGAGATTAACTTCAGCCACGGTAATGCATTGTCATTAGCCGATCAGGTGTTCATTTTTAAGCGTACATTGAAAGAAGCAGCCTTAAAACATGATGTTTGTGCCACCTTTATGGCTAAGCCCGTTACCGATGAGCCTGGCAGTGCCATGCACATTCACCAAAGCGTGCTTGATATTAAAACCGGTAAAAACATTTTCACCAAAGAAGATGGCACTCAAAGTAAATTATTCCTTAGTTATATTGCAGGGTTACAGCAGTACATTCCTGAATTGTTACCGTTAATGGCGCCAAGTCCTAACTCTTTCCGTCGCTTTTTGCCAGGCACCTCTGCGCCAGTAAATCTTGAATGGGGTGTTGAAAATCGCACCTGTGGTTTACGTATTCCTGAATCATCGCCACAAAATCGTCGTATTGAAAACCGTATCCCGGGTGCAGATGCTAACTGTTATCTCTCGATTGCTGCCAGCTTATTATGTGGTTATATCGGTATGGTTGATGACTTAAAACCTTCTACACCTGTGACAGGTAAGTCGAACGATAGCCGAACAAATAATGACAACTGCTTACCTTTGACCTTAGAAGAAGCCTTAGTGGCCATGCAAAGCAGCGATGCCTGTATTGAGTATTTAGGTCAATCCTTTACCACGGGTTTTGTGGCGGTAAAACAAGCGGAGCTTGAAAACTTTAGACGGGTGGTGAGTTCGTGGGAACGTGAGTTCTTATTACTAACAGTGTAATGATGCTTGAGCTCGTTGGCTCACACTATGAATGTTTGTGGATAACAGCAGATAGCAGATACATACGGGTTTGCTATCTGCTTGAAAGGATATAAGTATGACAAACCCATTATCGACAGATGCGATGAAGCAGCAGCACAAGCTTGAGCGTCTGCAAACTGCAGACAAACAGCATTTTATTCACCCATTTACCGACTCAAAGGGGTTAGCCCAAAAGGGAACCCGGGTGATAGAGCGGGCAGATGGGGTGTATTTGTGGGATGTCATGGGTCATAAACTGCTGGATGCCATGGCGGGTTTATGGTGTGTCAATGTGGGCTATGGTCGGCAGTCTATTGTGGATGCCGCCAGCCAACAAATGCAGAAATTGCCTTTTTATAATAGTTTTTTTCAATGCTCCCATCCTCCTGCTATTGAGTTAGCTCAAAAAATTGCTTCGCTAGCACCGGCTCACATGAATAATGTCTTTTTTACGGGGTCTGGTTCTGAGTCAAACGACACCAATTTACGCATGGTGAGGCGTTACTGGGATTTAAAAGGCAAGCCGAGCAAGAAAACCATCATCAGTCGGGTGAATGCTTATCATGGTTCAACCGTTGCGGGTGCCAGTTTAGGCGGCATGTCGGGCATGCATGAACAGGGGGATTTACCTATTCCTGGTGTGGTGCATATCGCGCAACCTTATTGGTATGCCGAAGGTAAAGATTTATCTGTGGAAGCGTTTGGATTACAAACTGCACAGGAATTAGAAGCTAAAATTATTGAATTAGGCGAAGACAATGTAGCGGCTTTTATTGCTGAGCCTTTTCAAGGTGCGGGTGGAGTCATTATTCCACCGTCAACTTATTGGCCTGAAATAAAACGTATTTTAGCCAAATACGATATTTTATTTATTCTTGATGAAGTGATTAGCGGTTTTGGTCGCACGGGTAAATGGTTTGCGTCAGAGTATTTTGATTTACAACCGGATCTTATTTCTATCGCTAAAGGCATGACGTCGGGTTACATGCCAATGGGCGGGGTGATTGTGGCAGACAAAGTGGCTGACGTAATCAAACAAGATGGTGGCGAGTTTACCCATGGTTTTACCTATTCTGGCCATCCAGTTGCCGCGGCGGCGGCATTGGAGAATATTGCGATTATTGAGCGAGAAAAATTAGTTGAACGTGTGGCTAATGATACTTCGCCTTATTTACAGTCGCGCTTACAACAATTAGCTCAACACCCATTAGTGGGTGAGGTGCGCGGCCTCGGCTTGGTTGCGGCCATCGAGTTAGTTAAAGACAAATCGTTACGGCAGCGGTTTGATGCCAACGTAGGCGTGGGAACCTATTGCCGCGATGCGTGTATCACCCACGGTTTAGTGATGCGTTCAGTCGGCGACACCATGATTATTTCGCCGCCGTTGACCATCAGTCATGCTGAAATTGACGAGCTAGTCACTAAAGCGACGCATGCGCTAGATGATACTTATCAGTATGTAAAAGCGCTTAAATAAGGTTCAGTAACTGAATGGTAATTGTTTTATCGTGATTGTTTAACCCAATGCATTGCAAGGATCTAATCATTGAAAATGTGTTGATAACATTCATATTGAAGGGAAAAGCGATGTTGTTGTAACCATACCGATGCATAGTTAAGTTGTAGCATTGGATAATTTCTTTCATTAGAAAGAAGATTTTACACGCTGGTAAGGCTAGCGAAAAAAACGAATGTCAGTGTCATGCTGACCATTATCCAACAAGGAGAAAGTATGAAGCTACTAACAAAACTATCCACATTGGCCTTAATTACAGCAGGCGTGTTTGCCAGCACTGCTATTCAGGCCGAGGAAGTGGTTAAAATGTACAATTGGTCGGATTATATTGCCGAAGATACCCTAGCCAATTTTGAAAAAGAAACCGGTATCCGTGTTATTTATGATGTGTTTGATAGTAATGAAGTACTTGAAGCAAAATTACTTTCTGGTCACAGCGGCTATGACATAGTGGTGCCGTCTAATCACTTTTTAGCTAAGCAAGTTAAAGCGGGTGCTTTTCAAAAGTTAGATCGCGCTAAGCTGACGAATTATGCCAACTTAAAGCCTGATTTAATGAAGCAGTTACAAAAAGCGGATCCGGATAACGAGCACGCTATCCCTTACCTATGGGGCACCAACGGTATCGGCTATAACATCGACAAAGTCAAAGCCGTATTAGGTGAAGATGCGCCATTTGATTCTTTAGAGCTTATTTTTAATCCAAAATATGCAGAGAAAATCGCCTCGTGTGGTTTTTCGATGTTAGATTCTGCCGACGATATGTTACCTCAAGCACTGATTTATTTAGGCTTAGATCCTAATAGTAAAAACCCTGCGGATTATCAAAAGGCCGCCGAAGTATTGGAAAAAGTGCGTCCTTACATCACTTACTTTCATTCATCGCGTTATATTTCAGATTTAGCTAACGGTGATATCTGTGTCGCGTTTGGTTTCTCTGGTGACGTGTTCCAAGCTGCCGCACGTGCTGATGAAGCGGGTAACGGCAATAAGATTGGTTACTCTATTCCAAAAGAGGGCGCCAACTTATGGTTTGATATGTTAGCCATTCCAAAAGATGCCACTAACGTAGATAACGCCCATAAACTGATTAACTATCTACTTCGCCCTGAAGTGATTGCCCCTATCAGTAACTATGTTGCTTACGCTAACCCTAACGTTCCCGCGCAAGCGCTAGTTGATGAAGCAATCCGTAACGATCCAGCCATTTATCCACCACAATCAGTGATTGATAAATTATACATTGGTGATATTCGTCCATTAAAAATTCAGCGTGTAGTCACACGTGCTTGGACCAAAGTGAAGTCAGGTCAATAATCTAACTCACTAGCACCAGGGCGAGAAGCCTCGCCCTGTTTTTATAGCAGTATTGATGTATTTATTGGCTCATTTAGCCACTTAACAGTTTGTTACGCGTGCCCTAAAACAGGCTGTTCTGTTGCGGTACGCATACTCCAAAAAGGCGGAGCAGTATTATGGTAAACACCTCGGGCGTCACCAATAAACCCACTACAAAGACGCAAGATAAAGTACTGCTTAGGATTGATCGCGTAAGCAAACTTTTCGATGATGTGCGTGCGGTAGATGATGTATCGCTTACCATTAACAGTGGCGAAATATTTGCGCTGCTGGGCGGTTCAGGTTCTGGTAAATCAACCTTACTGCGCATCTTAGCGGGTTTTGAAAAGCCAAGCGAAGGACGTATTTTTCTTGATGGTGTCGACATTACTGATATGCCACCTTATGAGCGTCCGATTAATATGATGTTCCAGTCGTACGCCTTATTTCCGCACATGACAGTTGAGCAAAATATTGCATTTGGACTCAAGCAAGACAAAATGCCCAAAGCCGATATTGAAGTGCGCGTCAAAGATATGCTGAAACTGGTGCACATGGAAAAATACGGTAAACGTAAACCGCATCAGTTATCGGGTGGACAACGTCAGCGTGTCGCTTTGGCTCGCTCGTTAGCAAAACGTCCCAAATTACTATTACTCGATGAACCCATGGGCGCGTTAGATAAAAAGCTGCGTACTCAAATGCAGTTAGAAGTGGTCGATATTTTAGAAGCGGTAGGCGTAACGTGCGTAATGGTGACCCATGACCAGGAAGAAGCCATGACCATGGCCGGACGCATTTCGATTATGCATGACGGTTGGATTGCCCAAACTGGCAGTCCAATGGATATTTACGAGGCGCCAGCTAGCCGCATGGTGGCTGAATTTATTGGTACGGTTAATTTATTTGAAGGTGAAATCATTGAAGATGAAGTCGATCACGCGATTATTAAGTCGCCGACCTTATCGCAGCAATTTTATATTGGCCACGGTATTTCAACCAGCCTAGAAAATAAAAATGTATTTTTGGCCTTACGCCCAGAAAAAACCATTATTAGCCGTCAGAAGCCCGAACGTGAATATAACTGGGCTCATGGCGTCGTTCACGACATTGCCTACCTTGGTGGCTTGTCGGTGTATTACATTAAGTTAGAAAACAACCAAATCGTTCAATGCTCAATGATTAACCGTGAACGCCGCTCCGATAACCCTACATGGGGAGACGAGGTTTACATCAGTTGGGAAGACACCAGCGGGGTTGTATTAAACTCATGAAGAATCCACTGAAGCTATTCAAAGGTCGACATCTCACCATGGGTATTCCTTACCTGTGGTTGTTGCTGTTTTTTGCCTTACCGTTTGCCATTGTATTAAAGCTGAGCTTTTCGACTGCAGCGATTGCCATTCCACCTTACGAGCCAACGTTTAATTATGTTGATGAGGCGCTCAACATATTTGTCAATCTGGGTAACTATTTATTGTTACTTCAAGATTCGATGTATTATATGGCTTACCTCTCATCATTAAAAATTGCCTTTATTGCGACCCTTGGGTGTTTAGTCCTTGGTTTTCCCATGGCTTACGCGATTGCCCGCGCCCCGGTAAAAATACAGGCGGTATTGCTGCTTCTGGTGATGTTACCGTCGTGGACTTCATTTTTGATCCGCGTTTATGCCTGGATGGGTATTTTAAGTAACAACGGTTTAATTAATAATGCCTTGACCTGGTTAGGGGTAATTTCAGAACCGATTCAAATGCTCAATACTAATTTTGCGGTGTACATAGGTATTATCTACGCTTACCTGCCGTTTATGATTTTGCCACTTTATGCCACCTTGGTGAAATTAGATTTAAGCTTAATTGAAGCGGCTTCAGACTTAGGCTCCAGCAGTATTAATACCTTCTGGAAAATTACCCTGCCATTATCTATGGGAGGGGTCATAGCCGGCTCTATGTTGGTATTTATTCCTGCAGTAGGTGAGTTCGTTATTCCTGAATTGCTCGGTGGCCCTGACTCATTAATGATTGGTAAAGTGCTGTGGCAAGAATTCTTTAATAACCGCGACTGGCCAGTCGCTTCATCATTAGCGATTGTGATGCTGGCGTTACTGATTATCCCGATAACCTTATTCCATCGTTATCAATCACGTAATATGGAGAACGCGGTATGAAGAAGTTAAGTTTCTCTAAAGTGATGTTGTGGGTGGGTTTACTGTTTTTATATGCACCAATGCTTATTTTGGTCATTTATTCATTTAATGACTCTAAATTAGTGACTGTGTGGGGTGGTTTTTCTGCTAAATGGTATGGTGAGTTATTTGAGGATCAGCAAATACTCAATGCCGTCTGGACCAGTTTACGCATCGCCTTTTACAGCTCTACCATGGCGGTGATTATTGGTACGATGGCGGCCTTTGTGATGACTCGTTTTCGTCGGTCATGGGCTAAGTTAACCTTGTCTAACATGATCACCGCGCCTTTGGTTATGCCTGAAGTGATCACCGGTTTATCCTTGTTACTACTATTTGTACAAATGTCAGAGACCTTTGGCTGGCCTACTGAACGTGGCATGTTTACGGTGTGGATTGCCCATTCCACTTTCTGTGCCGCTTATGTGGCGGTGGTGGTGTCGTCAAGACTGCGGGAAGTGGATTTGTCGATTGAAGAAGCTGCAATGGATTTGGGGGCAACGCGATTAAAAACCTTCTTTTTGATCACTATCCCTATGATAGCGCCATCACTTATCGCCGGCTGGTTATTATCATTTAGCTTGTCATTAGATGACTTAGTGATTGCCAGCTTTACCTCGGGGCCGGGTTCTACAACCTTGCCTATGGTGGTGTTTTCGTCAGTGCGTTTAGGGGTTTCACCTAAGATTAACGCGCTAGCGACGATTATTATTTTAGCCGTGTCTTTGGTGGCCTTCTTGTCTTGGTATTTCGCGCGTCGGTCGGAGATAAAAGCTAAAGAAGCGATGGAATAACAGCGCTGAATAAACAGACTATAGAAGCCACGCTGATGTCAGTGTGGCTTTTTATTTTTCAGAATTGATTTAAGGTATTCTGGCGATATGAGTGTTTAATATATTCAACAAAGTGTCAAAAATTATATGATAAATGCTAGTGTTTAAATTTGCTTAAGTGTAGGATGAGTGAGTTGTATTACGCTTTAAACCTATAAAGGAAGTGCTATGCCTGCCACACCTCATGCTAGTTCATATTATGCTGCATCGGCTAATGATAAAGTTGAGCGTCCTCGCTTAGAATCTACAATTGAAACAGATGTTTGCATTATCGGCGCTGGATATACTGGCTTGTCTTCTGCGTTACATTTATTAGAAAGCGGCATGAAAGTGGTGGTGCTTGAAGCGGCAAGAATTGGCTGGGGAGCCTCCGGTCGAAACGGCGGCCAAATAGTCAATTCTTTTAGTCGTGATATTGATTCTATTGAAGGCGTTGTCGGCAAAGAGCAAGCTAAGTTATTTGGTCAAATGGCGTTCGAAGGTGGTCAGATTATCCGTGACCGTATTGCCAAATACAACATTGATTGCGACTTAAAAGACGGTGGTGTTTTTGCCGCCATGAATGCCAAGCAAATGGGCCATTTGCAGAGTCAAAAATCATTGTGGGAAGCTCATGGTCATAACAACCAATTGGAGTTACTCGACCAAGATGGCATTCGCAACGTAGTCAATACTGATATTTATGTCGGTGGTTTACTCGATAGAAGCGGTGGACATATTCACCCGCTAAACCTTGCTTTAGGTGAAGCCCGTGCAGTGGAATCCCTCGGTGGACTAATTTTTGAAGATTCAGCGGTCATTAAAGTGGATGACGGTGCATCGCCGGTTGTACACACAGCACAAGGCCAAGTTAACTGTAAATATGTGGTGGTTGCTGGTAATGCGTATTTAGGTAAATTATTGCCAGAGCTACAAGCTAAATCCATGCCTTGTGGCACTCAAGTGATTACCACTGAGCCATTATCCGATGAAATGGCGGCGAGTCTACTGCCGCAAGATTATTGCGTTGAAGACTGTAACTACCTATTAGATTATTACCGACTTACTGGTGATAAACGCCTTATTTTTGGTGGTGGCGTGGTTTATGGTGCTCGCGATCCGGCCAACATTGAAGCCTTGATTATGCCTAAGTTATTAAAGACCTTCCCGCAATTGAAAGGGGTTAAGGTTGATTATGCGTGGACCGGTAACTTTTTAATGACCTTGTCGCGCCTTCCCCAAGTGGGCCGCATTGGTGACAATATTTATTACTCCCAAGGTTGTAGCGGTCATGGTGTTACCTATACTCATTTAGCGGGTAAGCTCATAGCCGAAATGCTCAATGGCCAGGCCACACGGTTTGATGCCTTTGCGGCGTTACCTCATTACCCTTTCCCGGGTGGACATGCACTACGAGTGCCATTTAGTGCGCTAGGTGCGTGGTATTACACCCTTAGAGATAAATTTGGTATTTAACCTACGTCGAGTGCGGGTAGATAGAGTACGAATAGGTTGAGTACAGCGAGTCAGTTTAGGAGAATATTGTGGAATTGAACGATCCAAGTTTATTACGTCAACAGTGCTACATTAATGGGCAATGGCGTAATGCCGATAATGGCCAAACTATTGCGATAGCCAATCCAGCAACCCATGAAGTCATTGGCCATGTCCCAGTGATGGGCAGTGCTGAAACGCTTGCGGCAATCGATGCTGCACAAGCAGCACTCCCTGCCTGGCGTGCATTAACGGCTAAGGATCGTGGCCAAAAGTTGCGTCGTTGGTTTGAGTTAATCCATCAACATAGCGATGACTTAGCGTTGTTGATGACCACAGAGCAAGGCAAACCGCTTGCTGAAGCCAAAGGTGAAGTGGGTTACGCAGCATCCTTTATTGAATGGTTTGCAGAAGAAGCCAAACGCATTTATGGCGTGACGATCCCTGGGCATCAAGCGGATAAACGCATTACGGTGATCAAACAACCTGTAGGGGTTACCGCGGCAATTACACCATGGAACTTTCCTGCGGCAATGATTACCCGTAAAGCGGCTCCAGCGTTGGCGGCGGGTTGTACTATGGTCGTGAAACCTGCGCCACAAACGCCGTTTACTGCACTGGCTTTAGCCGAACTAGCTGAACGTGCTGGTATTCCTGCCGGTGTATTGAGCGTGGTGACCGGTGACTCAATCGCCATTGGTAAAGCCATGTGTGAAAGCCCTATTGTGCGTAAGTTGTCGTTTACGGGCTCAACGCCAGTAGGCATTAAACTGATGGAGCAATGCGCTCCTACGTTAAAGAAATTGTCACTTGAACTGGGTGGTAATGCGCCATTTATTGTGTTCAACGATGCCGATATAAATGCCGCTGTTGAAGGCGCAATGATCGCCAAATATCGCAATGCCGGTCAAACCTGTGTCTGTGCTAATCGCATTTATGTGCAAGCGGGCGTTTATGATGAGTTTGCTAAACGTTTGGCCGTGGCGGTGACTCAGCTCAAAGTAGGTTTAGGTACTGACGCTGGCGTGACAACAGGGCCATTAATTAACGCAGATGCAGTGGCAAAGGTGCAGCGTCATTTAGATGATGCAGTAGCAAAAGGCGCGCAGATTATTGCCGGTGGCAAACCTCATGCTTTAGGTGGCTATTTCTTCGAGCCGACCATATTAACGGGCGTGAATCGTGAGATGTTAGTGGCAACCGAAGAAACCTTTGGTCCGTTGGCCCCCTTGTTTAAGTTTGATGAAGTGGATGATGTGATTAAGCAGGCTAATGACACTGAATTTGGCTTAGCGGCGTATTTTTATGGCCGTGATATTTCGCTAGTGTACAAGGTCGCTGAAGCTTTGGAATACGGCATGGTGGGGGTTAACACCGGATTGATCTCGACAGAAGTGGCGCCTTTTGGCGGCATTAAATCATCTGGATTAGGCCGCGAAGGGTCTAAGTTTGGTATCGAAGAGTACCTTGAAATGAAATATATCTGCATGTCAGTTTAAGAGAGCAGGCTATGACTAAAACAAATGATGGACTAATGGCACGGCGCCAAGCGGCAGTGGCACAAGGTGTAGGGCAAATTCACCCAATCTTTACTGAACGTGCTCAAAACGCCACAGTATGGGATGTTGAAGGTCGTGAATATATTGATTTTGCCGGTGGTATTGCGGTACTTAATACTGGCCATTTGCATCCTAAAGTTAAAGCGGCTGTGGCAGCACAGTTAGATGCATTTTCACATACTTGTTTTATGGTTTTGGGTTACGAAAGTTACATTAGCGTATGTGAAAAACTTAACCATTTAGTGCCGGGTGATTTTGCTAAAAAAACGGCCCTATTTACCAGTGGTTCAGAAGCGGTTGAAAACGCGGTTAAAGTCGCTCGTGCTTATACTAAACGTGCAGGCGTTATTGCGTTTACTTCGGGTTATCATGGTCGAACCATCGCTGCGCTAGCATTAACCGGCAAAGTGGCACCTTATAGTAAAGGCATGGGCTTGATGTCTGCTAATGTGTTTCGGGCTGAGTTTCCATGTGAAATGCATGGCGTGTCTGAAGATGATTCGATGGCATCAATTGAACGCATTTTTAAAAATGATGCAGAGCCTGCAGACATCGCCGCCATTATTTTAGAACCGGTGCAAGGTGAGGGTGGTTTTTACGCGGTTACACCATCATTTATGAAACGCTTACGTCAATTGTGCGACAACCATGGCATTGTATTGATTGCCGATGAAGTCCAAACCGGCGCGGGACGTACAGGTACCTTTTTTGCCATGGAGCAAATGGGCGTTGCTGCAGATATTACTACGTTTGCTAAGTCGATTGCCGGTGGTTTCCCACTGTCTGGTATTACCGGTAAAGCCGAAGTGATGGATGCCGTCACTGCCGGTGGTTTAGGTGGCACTTATGGTGGTAGTCCTATTGCTTGCGCTGCTGCATTAGCGGTGATCGAAGTGTTTGAAGAAGAGCAATTGCTTGCCAGAGCCAATGATGTTGGTGCCATGTTGAAGTCTGTTTTAGGCGATATGCAGGCTAAATACTCGCAGATTGCTGAAGTGCGTGGATTAGGTGCGATGATTGCTGTCGAGTTGATGGAAGATGGTGAGCCTGCGCCTCAGTACAGTGCTAAGATTTTAGCCGAAGCCCGTAACCGTGGACTGATTTTACTGTCTTGCGGCACTTACGGTAACGTTATCCGCGTATTGGTACCGTTAACGGCTCCTGATGAGCAAATCCATGCTGGGCTTGCCATTATGGATGCGACATTTAATAGTGTCTTCAATTAAATTTATCCTGATCTAGTCGTTTCGATAACATCCCGCATTAAGCGGGATTTTTTTTAATCCATGGTTTGGTTGAATATTGAGGGTTGTTGGCGATCGTTCACGACCACAAAGCATTAGGTCGGCAGATATTGCCAAACATACTCGTGAGAGTTTTAATCGACAATATGGCGAAATTAAAAGTGGCGTCACCGCGGTCAATCAAATGAGTGCCACCGCGCTTGAAGTGGCTAAAGCCTCTAAGCAAACTGTGATGGAAACGGCAATGGAAACAGTAATAAAAACAGTAATGGAAACAGGGTCAATGATGGTCAATGTGACAGAGGTCAGACGCGTTTAAGCCAAGCCATGGTGTTTGTTGAAGGTATGTCGACTGATTCGGCTCAAGCTCAATAAGCTGTGGGCATGGTATCCCACAGCAGCGCCAATATTAGCCGTATTGTAGAGGAGATTAGTGCTATTGCTGAGCAGACTAACCTATTAGCGTTAAACGCAGCTATTGAGGCTGCCAGAGTGGGAGAATAGTATCAAAGGTGGCTTATAAGCCACCTTTTCTATTATCATCTTGGCTTAGATTGTTATCATGAAGACATTATGGCCGAATTTATTGCTCCTCCCTGCGATGGGATTGTTGAAGTGTTATACCAAGATGAACATCTACTGTTGATCAATAAGCCGACAGGATTATTGAGTCTCTCAGGTAAAAATCCATTAAACAAGGATTCTGTACACTACCGTTTAGTGCAAGATCACCCCACTGCAACGTTAGTGCACCGACTCGATTTCGGCACATCTGGCATTATGTTGGTGGCGTTAAGCAAAGCGGTCAATGGATTATTAACTAAGCAGTTTCAGCAGCGCACTATTACCAAAAGCTATACCGCAGTGTTATATGGTGACTTGCTTAATGACAGCGGTGATATTGAGTTACCGATAGCCAAAGACAGTGATCATTTCCCGTTAATGAAAATTTGCCACGACAGCGGCAAACCGGCTCACAGTCAATACCAAGTTACTGAGCGACATCAACAAGGATTATCGACGCGGGTTACATTTACCCCTATCACAGGGCGAACCCATCAATTGCGTTTACACAGCCAACAAATTGGTCATCCTATTTTAGGTTGTGATTTGTACCATAATGAACATTCGCAGCAAATGTCGAGCAGATTAATGTTACATGCCAATGAATTATCGTTTACCCATCCTATGACGGAACAAAGGATTAATGCTGTTTGTCCAAGTCCATTTTAACGAGTTAGCTATTTAGTTATTTGGCTCTTTAGATAACAAACTGATTTGAGCCTGATGATAACTGATGCATAATCTATCTATTTTTCTTCTTACATAGGTGAATCAGCATGGTGATTTCATGGTTAGATGCGCTGGCTTTAACGGTATTTTTAGTCAGTTGGTTAGGCTATACCAGTTTTGCTCGTCGTAAAGCAAAAACCACCAATTGCATAGCGCGAGTGATGCATCAACAACGTATTCATTGGATGTCACAGGTGATTGCCAAAGAAATACGCGTGGCTGAAGCGGCGTTATTAGCTAATTTAGAACGCAACATTGCCTTTTTTGCTTCTACAACCTTACTGATACTTGCCGGGGTATTAACGCTTTTTTCTCAAGTTGAAAAGCTTGAAATTGTTATTGGTTCTATTCCCTTTACTGCATCACCTAACCATGCTCTGGTACAAGTCAAACTGGCTCTTTTAGCTGGGATTTTTGTGTTGGCTTTTTTCCAATTTACTTGGTCCATGCGTCAATATGGTTTTGTTAATATTATGATTGGTGCTGCGCCACTGGATAAAACCGGTACCGATAAAAATATGCTCGGCTATGCAAGGCAAATGGCGGTCGTACAAGATCAAGCTGCTCACTCATATAACTATGGCTTACGTTCTTATTATTATTCTATGGCAGCATTGTGTTGGTTTATGCATCCCGGGATGTTGATTTTTGCCAGTTTATTCGTGGTATATACCTTATATCAACGGGAATTTAATTCCCGCGCGGTGCAAGCTATTACTCTTGCACAAGCACATTTAGAGCAAGACCCTGCGTATAGGCTGAATGAATAAAGCGGAGTTACAACGAATTTCAGACACAAAAAAGCCCATTTTTCAATGGGCTTTTTTGTTTTCTAATTGGTGGCCCCTCCCAGACTCGAACTGGGGACCTGACGATTATGAGTCGTTAAAACATAGCATTTTTCTATATTGTTCAACATTTCAAAACTAAATATAAACAGCGATTTAACTCCAAAACCCATTGCTGGCGTGTTGTTCTGAATTGATATATATTTACATCAATCTGATCCCTATTTGATCCCTAACCTGATCCCCAGGGGTAGAACAACAAATTTCAGCCACCTGAATAGCAATAGCTGGTAAGTAGAAGGAGCGAAAAATGACTGTAAAGGATGCTAGCGCAAAATCAAATCGTATAAATTTTACAGCTGATGTTGTTAGGAAGTTTTCATGTCCTGATGATAAGGCTGAAGCTTACTTGTGGGATATTAAAACACCAGGCTTAGGTATTAGGGCAAAGGCGTCAGGTAATCGGGCTTATATATTCCAAGGTACCGTGAATGGGAAAACCCGTCGAAGTCGGATTGGTGCAGTTGCCGATTATGATATTGACCAAGCTAGAACCGAAGCAAAGAGACTAGGTGTTTTAGCGAGTCAAAATATAAGCCCTGCCAAAGTAAAAAGAGAAAAGGCTGCTGCCGAGTTAGCTGAAGAGCAGGAAGTAAAAAGAGGTCAGGTCACATTTGGCCAAATTTGGACTGACTATATAGCGGCTAATAAAAATGACTGGGGCGAAAAGCATTATAAGGATCATCTCAAGGCTGTGCAGGTGCCTGGCTTACCTTGGGCTAGAGGCAAAGGTAAGGTCACAAAAGCCGGTTGCCTCTACCCGCTAATAAATGCCAAGTTGGGTGAGTTAACTGCAAGTGTAATTAAGGGGTGGTTAGATAACGAGAATAAAACCCGACCAGGGGTTGCCGCGCAAAGCTATCGTCTACTGTTTGCTTGTCTAAGTTGGTGTACTGAACAACCAGCTTATGTTGGTTTGATTGATGTAGTAGCTTTAAAAAGTAAAGCTGTAAAAAAGACGGTTACTAAGTTAAAGCCGCGTGACGATCTATTACAGAGAGAGCAGTTGCCTGCTTTTTTTAATGAAGTGTTAAAAATTTCAAATCCAGTAATTGCAGCTTATATTCAATCTTTGCTGTTGACGGGCGCGCGGCGCAATGAGCTATTAGGGCTGCAATGGTCTGACGTTGATTTTAAATGGAATAGCTTAACCATACGTGACAAAGCAACTAGCAAAGGAAATATTGCCGGAGTACGAGTTATTCCATTAACACCATACGTCGCCAATTTGCTAAATCAGTTACCTCGCCGCAATCAATGGGTTTTCTCGAGTCCTATAGGTAAAAGTGGCAAGTTGGTCGATCCTCGTAAAAGTTTTGGACCAGCTATTATTGCTGCAGGTATAGAAGATTTAACATTACATGGTTTACGCCGAAGTTTTTCTACTTTGTCGGAATGGGTAGAAGTTCCCACAGGGGTAGTGGCGCAAATCATGGGGCATAAACCCAGTGCAACTGCTGAAAAACATTACAAACATAGACCGTTAGATTTACTGCGTTTATGGCATGAGCGAATAGAAGCATGGTTTTTAGAGCAGGCAGGCTTGAACTTACCAGTCAACCAAACTTTAAAGAAACTTAGTGTGGTATAAAATATGTTTAACTTAAAAAAAACAACCGCTGAAGAGCTGGCCGAATTAGAAATCAAAATGTTCAATGCCTTAGCTGAAGCTGGAGATAAATTAAACGAATCAGAGGATAAAGATTACCCTATTAATCGTAGGCATGATCTTTATAACGAATATATAAAATTGAAAAAAGAGTTTGAGCGACTAGCAAATAAGGCTGATGGGATTGCAGAAGTCAGAAGGCCAACCAAAGGTGCAGCATACTCGCTAGCGCAATATTATCTAAATGAATATCCAACAGGTTCGCTTACCGTAACAAGCACAGCTGTTCCATCCCTTTTCAATTTTTCTAAAGAATTGGAAAGTAAAATAATTGAAACACAATCAGGACCATTAGAAATAGAGAGAGTTGGTCATAGCACCAGTATTGAAATGGCTATAAATGGCAACATTTCAGAGGAATACACATTAAGTATGCTCAAAACGGGTTTTACAAGAGCCAAAAGAGACATTAAAAAATAAAAAGGGATCAACCAAGGATCAACTTAGCTTATCTGATCCTATGCCCCTCATAAGATGCTCATACCAAACAACATAGGAGAATTGGTATGAAGTCGCATCAAACATTAGCAATACATTTATCCACAGAACAACTGGCTGACACTATTCATGGTCAGCCCAGCACCATCCGTACTCGCTTATGTAAAACCGGTAGTTTTTACGGTATTAAGCCCATCAAGTTACCCACCGGACGTTTGCTTTGGCCTGCTGACGCAGTACAAGCGCTATTAAACGGTAAGGAGTGCTAATCATGAATAAGCCAACCTTTATGAAAGCCGATGCAGCATGCCGTAGTTTGAATTGGGAACAAGTATTCAGGAGGTTCTTTCCTGAACTAAAGCTCAATACAACGCATCAACCATGCCCCAATTGTGGTGGTAAAGACAGATTCCGATTATTTAGTGATTGGCCTGAAACAGGTGCTTCCATTTGTAATCAATGTGAGAGTTGCGATGGTATCGGGCTCTTAATGAAAAGTTTGAATATGTCATTTCACTGCGTGATGCGCTTGGCGCTCGATGAATCATTACCAGCAGTAAAGCCTAAACCGATAGTTAAACCTAAACAGCAGAGTACCGACGGTAGATATCGATACCTTAAACAATTCATTCAGAAGGGTAAGCCACTGCAATTGTTTGAGCGAAACCCTGTCACACAATACATGATTAATAGAGGGCTAGGTTCGCTAATTGAGCGGGGTGAGGAACCTGATAATCTTTATTATGCTAAAGATGTACTTTACAAACATTATGGTGAACGGTCGCAACGTTTTGGGTGTTTATTAGCGGCGTTACATGATGTAGACGGCAACTTAATTGGTGGACATAGGATTTATTTGAGCGCCGATGGGCAGAAAGCTGCAGTTAGTACACCTAAAAAAAGCTTACCTCCGATATTTCCAGGAGCAATGAATGGTGCTGCGGTGCGCTTATTTCCGGCAAAATATTCTTTATGTATCACAGAAGGTATTGAAACCGCTCTGGCTGTGCGATGCATGCGGCCTAACTTTCCTGTATGGGCAACTTTAACCACTGGTGGGATGAAAACGCTCCGATTACCTGCTGAGATTTGCGACGTACATATCTTTGCTGATCACGATAAAAATGGAGCAGGTATAGAAGCTGCTAATCATCTTAAGGCTCGCCTGATCAAAGAAGGTCGCCAAGTTACAGTACATTGCCCTTCTAAGTATTTACCTGTTGGCATTTATGGTGACTGGTTGGATGTTTGGTCCGCGATTGGGAGCTTAGCATGAAAAATGAATTGTTACTGGAAGAAGTTACAGGCGTTACTGACGTTACATTTAATGGAAACAGTCATTTAGCTGCAGTAACTAGTTCGACGCTCGCTAAAGCAGGCGTTACGTTACCTAGTGAAGAACAGCGTCCATGTTATCGATGTTATAACGAGTCATTCAGAGTTAGCGGAAAACGCTATGATGCCGGTCTCTATTTTCATGGCTGCACAGAAAACAACCGCAGCAAGCAAAGTCTTGACCAATGGTTGTGCGCTCCACTTGAGGTTGTTGCTATGGCTTCAGATTCAGGAACAAGCTATTCAAAGTTGCTTAGTTTTGTTGATGTAGAGGATAACAACCGCGAGTTTTTACTCCCCATGCAAATGCTTAAAGGGCAAGCAGAAGAACTAAAGGGAGAGTTCTTGGATATGGGGCTCAGCCTTGAATTGCGTCGTTTCAATTTGTTGCGAGATTACATTAATAAAATGAAACCAAAACGCAGAGTGAAGCTTGCACAAAAAACAGGTTGGGCCGATGAAAACAGTTTTCTTTTACCAAATGTGGTTATTGGCTCCGCTGATTATATGCTCGCCTCTAGCCCTTATAGTAGTGCTGATTATGGCGTTGATGGAACTATGCAAGATTGGCAAAAGGAAGTGGCCGCTTATGCAAAAGACAATACTTGGTTGGTTGTGGCCATTGGTTCTGCATTGGCTGGTCCCTTATTATCAAAGCTTGAGCTTAGCAATGGTGGTTTTCATGTGTATGGTGATTCGTCCATAGGAAAGTCTACTATTAGCCGAGTTGCTTGCAGCGTATGGGGATCACCAGACAAATTTATTAAAACCTGGCGTGCGACTGCTAATGGGCAGGAAGGAGTCGCAGCAAGTCGCAATGATACATTATTGGTCCTGGATGAGATTGGTGAATCTGAGCCTGCTGAGGTGGGTAAGATAATTTATCAACTTGGTAACGGGCAGGGGAAAATACGGGCAGACAGACTTGGAGGAATGAGGCCCGTGCAAACCTGGCGTTTAATGTTGTTGTCTAATGGTGAATACCCCATCGAAGCAGTGCTGCAGTTAGCCCGGCAGCAAATAAAAGCCGGTCAACAAGTGCGCTTAACATCTATAGCTGCCCAGCGTCAGTATGGTTGTTTCGATACACTGTTTGAATTTGAAAAAGGTGCCGAACTTGCGGATCATCTAAACTATGCATGCAACAAACATTACGGCCACTTAGGAACTGCATTTGTACGCAAGTTGGTACAACATCATACTGAAGATTTGAAGAAGGATTTCTCTGATGTGCTGGTGTCATTCAATACCTTTCATGGCCAGGCTGGGCGAATTGCTAAGCGGTTTGCCGTTGTCGCTTTTGCTGCCGAGTTAGCGGTGCGATGGCAATTACTGCCATGGGAGAAAGGGCATGCGACTCAACTTTGTCAGCAATTACATAAAGAGTGGCAAAGTACCCAACCCACTGGTAGCCATGAAGATGAAGCCATAATCACAGAGCTGGTCGATTATATTACCCGATATGGTGATACACGGTTTAGTGCACTCAATGATGTTGAACATCGTGCAAATCCTCGCAGTGGCTATTATGAATTTATAAATGAACAATGCGTTTATTACGTGGTCAGTTCAGGTCTTAAAGACATTTTCCCAGGAAAAGACGCAAAACGGATTGTAAAAGCGTTATGACAAGCGCAGTTGTATGTTCAGACTGGCACAAAAGAAGCTGCTTTGGTTAAGCGCATTCATGGTCAACCCATAAAAGTGCATGCTTTGCGATTACCTAATGTATAACTGGATGATGTTGAGCATATATGGTTTTTGTAACGTGTAACGCCAGTTACGTTTGTTACGTCTAAAAATAATGCTAGTGAGTTAGGTGGTACTTTTCAGTTGATTTCGGTAAATCTGGAGCGAATTTATGGGTGGCTTTGGAAGTGGAAGGCGACATGATAGCAATGCAGTTACATCATCCTACCTATGTATTGATGTGGCCGATTTAAAAAAATCAGGCGCTTTAACCAATGGTTGTCAGTTTACTTTGCAGTTTGAATCAGAAAATTGTGAAGTGAACGGTGAAACAGAACAAGGTTTAGTGTGGTTTTATTATGCTGTACTGCAGGGCGATAATTATAAGGACGAAGTTTATAGTGTTCCATTAACTTATACGGCAGGGCAGTTCGGTGGCGAGAGGCCATGGTTTATGTGTCCCTACTTGCATTGCGACAAGCGAGTTAAGAAACTTTACATAGCAGATCGACTTGGCTGCAGACATTGTTTGAAATTAAGCCATCAAAGTAAGAATGAAAGCCGTTCAGATCGTATGGCGCGCAAAGCTGATAAAATCCGTGCGAAATTGGGATGGCGACTAGGCATACTATACTCAGAAGAATCTAAGCCAAAAGGTATGCACGAGAAAACATACCAGCGCTTGTTGGTGACATATCGTCAATTTAGAAGCATTGCCATCTTGGCAATTGCGGATGAAAATCAGATATCATAAAATAATGGGAGTGCTCAAAACCTCTTTTGTTTCAGTAAAATGTTCAACAGAGGAATGACTATTAGCCCCTTTTTACTTCGAATAAGCCCTGCATGCGGGTAAAGCCTTTTGGGCAAATATAGTATCTTAGGTTCGCTGATTAAATTGCTCACCGAAGCAGCGCTTAATGCCGAATTTGGACACTATTTCTAGAACGAGCTGCAGGCTAGCTGCAAAAATAGCAGAACCATTATGAATATTAAGCATCGATCAGGAAATTTTCATCTTAATACCCTCGTAAGCCGTTAATAAACTAACATATCAATAACCGTATGTTTTGATAAAATGTCTTTTTAAGCGGAATGACTATTAGCCAAGCACAGCAATCAGCTCACAGAACATCTGTTATTGAACAAGAGCAGTAGAGCCTATTTATTCATCCATTTGTTATGAAATATACATTGCGAAAGGAGCTGCTGAAACTTGGCAGTTATTTCAAATTGCACCTCTCAATGAGGCTTATGCTGTCAGGGCGAGACCGCGAACGTGTTATGAACAAATCGAGTGTGTTTATCAAACTACATTTGTTCGGAATGTTATCACTTCATGAATGATTGGAAGTGATTCTATATTGAAACCATTCATGGTGAGCAAAAAATACACACTCATGCGGTTGCCCTGCTTATGCTATTTTACCATTACAAGGGATATCAAAATTCCTGCTATGGAAACATCTTGAGCCTTTATTTTAAGCAAAATCACACGACCGTAACTTAAAATCAATGGCGAGATTAAACCGCGCCAATTCTTTAAGCTAATCTTCAAATTCTAGGTTTCTGCGGATGCCAGATATCCTTGAGTTGGAATGCTTTTTTCTGCCCAATGTATTTGCCTTTTTTCAAACTACTTTAATGTTGCTTATAACTTTATCAAAAAAGTAATAAAAGTAAGACATAAGTCATAGTCTTATGAGTCTTGAGTGATATCATTTATTAGATATATCATAGAAAAAATTATCCAATGACACTGACTGAATAAGCTTTTTTGAAATAATTTGAAGCTTTACACTGTAATGACATTCTCGTCCATGCGTACGAGTACATGTTGGTTCAATTTGTTCTTGCCTATGGTAAATAAATCAGATGATGATAATTTTTGTCTATTTTGAAGATATCTCACCTTCGCCAAGTTTATTGTGTGACGATGACTAGGTGCATGTAGATATCAAAGAGGCATGTCGTGTGTAAGGTGGCGATTTAGCCGTTGAAATAAATCAAAAAGTTACCGGTAGTGTCAGTTATGTCAATAAAAGCTTAGCTGAAAACCCAAAAATTCGATTGTTGTCATCAGTGACGTCACATATGGTGATAGATTCTTGTGACATTGATAATGCGACATTAGATTAAGTAGTTACTGAAACTTTGGCATCAGGCTGAATATCTAATTCAATGGACTTCTCCACTACAGTAGCTAGTGAAAGTCTGGCTGAAGTGGCAGCTGACGTTGCATTACCTATTAGCCCTATTGCAATTTTCGGGGCATTATTTAGACTCCATTTTTTGTAGGAATAATATATGGCTAGATTTTTCCCATCGATTGAAAACATATCTAGGCTAAAAGTTAAACCTACGAAGGGGGAGTTACATCTTCTGAACTATTTTAATGAGCATTTAGATGATAGTTTTGAAGTTTTTTTCAATCCCTTTTTAGATGGAGACAGGCCAGATTTTATATTGTTAAAAGAAGGCGTAGCGATATTTGTAATAGAGGTTAAAGACTATAACTTAAGCAATTATCAGGTTGATAGTTATAATAAATGGTTGGTTAAAACACCAAGCGGCTCTTCCAAAATTTCATCACCTCAATCGCAAGCTTTTAAATACAAGAAAAATTTGTACCAGTTACATCTGCCTGTTCTAGGGCTAGAGTGGTTAAGAAATCGCTACTTTTTTAATCTGGTTCATCCTTATGTTTATTTGCATCACACAATGAAATATCAGATTGATAATTTTTATCAGCATGCTGAAAAGGAATTAAAACAAAAGTTGTCTGAGCTGAATTCAAACTTCCGAATAGGGCATATCAAGTTTGATCAATACGAGCGCCAATCACAAGTGCTTTCACATATCAAGCGTAATTTAAGTCGTGATAAATCAATGATTTTTAGTGACGATCGATTAGAATCCTTTGTAAAAATAATCAGGAATACAAAATCCCATGTCCTCTTCGATGAACGTGTATATGATGACCTAAAGCGACGCCTCATGCCATGTGAACATGTTTTGAAGCAAGGTAAACCAGTGCCTTTGGATGACAAGCAATCTAAATTGGCAAAGAGTGAAATTAGGCAAGAGAAAATCAAGGGCGTTGCTGGTTGTGGTAAAACAACAATCATTGCTCAACGAGCTGTTAATGCCTTTGCTCGGCACCAAGATCGTGTGCTTATAATCACTTTTAACATTACTCTCAAAAATCTTATCAAAGATCGGATTAGTGACATATTAGGTTATAGGGATGAGCAAAACTTTGCTGTCACCAACTACCATCAGTTCTACAATTCTCAAATCAATGAAACAGGACTGGATATCAGTGAACTCATGGACCGTTATGGGGTAGAACGTCTTTATAAAACAGATAGTTTTCAAGACTACTCATTACCACGTTATCAAACAATTTTAGTTGATGAAGTACAAGATTTCGAGAATGAATGGGTCAAAATACTTAGAGATAACTTTCTCGTTAGTGATGGTGAAATGGTTTTATTTGGCGATGAATCACAGAATATCTACGGACGAGATAATGAACGAGCAGCTGTTATAGCTCAAGGGTTTGGGCGTTGGAAGAAGTTAAAGCGCTCATATAGAACAAGCCTTAAGTCACCTCTCAACAAAGTTTTTAAAGATTTTCAGTCAAAGTATTTGATCGAAAAATATTCAGACTCTGAATTGTTAGAAACAATTTTTGTGCAGCATGGGCTTACGTTTGAAATTATGGACTATCACTTTTTTATTGATGACTGGGTGAATAAATCATTTGAACTTATTCAAAAAACGATTAGGGCTAACAACTTTAATCCAAATGATGTGGTTATATTATCCTCTAACATTTATCTCGTTCGAAAGTTAGCTGAAAAATTTCAAGGGATTGAAAAGACTCACTGTATGTTTGAAACTTATCAAGAGCTTCACCAGTTAATTTCTACATATGGTCATATAACTACCTTGGAAAATCTAAAATTAATGCCTGAGGAAGAGTTGAGAAAAATTATCTACAGCTATAAGGGATTAAAGTCTGATGTGGAGTTAGCGCGTCGAACAAAAAAGAATCATTTTTATGCAAATAGTGGGTTAATAAAACTATCAACAGTTCATAGTTTTAAGGGGTTAGAATCAAAAACGGTATTCTATCTAATGGATGAGAGAGATACGCCGGAAATTGTGTATACATCTATAACTCGCTCTGTGGAAAATCTGATAGTTTTTGATGTGAGTAAAGAAAGTCAATACTCTGATTTTTTTAAGAGTAACATGACAGAAGCAGTTGGATAATGGTTTGAATGATCAGAGGCCAAAATATAACCAATTACATCTATAGTAAATAATTGGATTTTGATGATTGGAGTGACGACATTTCCCTTCTGAATATAGATTCATGGACAAAGTAATATAATAAATTCCGGTTCTAGATAATTGACTAAAAATCGAACGTTCATACGGTTTTACTGGCGCTTAGCTATATTTAGTCACAATAGAAAATATGAAACAGACCAGGGGAAGGATAAATTTTGCTAACGTTATTAAAATTTTTTTTTAAATCAGCAGTGAAAAGCAAAACCAACATAAACACTTTTTTGGAAGAAAAATTGGATGAACAAAATTCTTATTTAAAATTTATGAACTCATTAAGTGAAAAACCATCGCGATTGTTGTATTCAATCGGTATTACGTTAGATTGTTTCTCTCGTATGATGTCCATGGGTATACATTCAGATATTTCCCTTCGTACTTCAGCTAACCATATGCTATATAAAAGCAAGGTAAAGCTATCTCATTTTGAGGCTTTGAACAGCAATTTAATTAAAAAAATAAAAATGGAATTACCATTAGACGATGAAGCATCAAAAAAATTAAAAGTTGAAGCTGAAAACTTAATTGAAAACATAAAGGTGTTCAAGTTAAATACTGAACAAACAATAGAGCCAATTCTTAGTGCTAAAAAGGATTCACTCGCAAGGGAAAATGAAGAAATAAATAAGAAGGTAAAATTTTACCAAGAAAAACATAAAGATTTACTTAACCCTAAATCTAAAGATATTTAGGTACAAAGTAAATTCATATAATCCAGACCTATAAGCCGAAATGAAGCAAAGGAAAACGTTTGGTTGTATAAGTCTACTAGATATTTTGTCGGGTAAGCAACTGTCGGTTATGCCTAAAAAGTTGGGCCCAATATCGATGTGTTTTTGCTTAATTACACCTAGGGAGTGGAGTTTATTTTTGCCATGATTATAAGATCGGATCTAGATCGTTACCTGACTCAGTATCAAATCACCAAGAACTCAGTGATTGCGTATAGGAACACTGTAAAATGTGAAAAAATGAACCTCCAACACATTTCTGAAGGCTCATTTGAGTTTCTGGATGAAATATATGAAGAAATCTTCTTTGTCCCTAACGATACAAAAAGAGGGATCTTAAAAAACTCTGGCAAGTTGCTTGGGGCAGCCTTCTCATTTGGAGGTTCTTACTCACTGGAGAGGCAAAATAAGCATTACTTGGATTTTTATGAGGCTATGTATAAACCAACTCTAGACAGTTTGATTTCAATTGAAAATCGCACTAAACAAATCTTATCTGCTACTGGTAATATATTACAGCAACTGAACAAAACACTGAAGCCTGTTGAAAAGGTATTAAAATCCAAAGCCGGTACAAATATTTATCCTACACTTCGACAGTATGAAAAGTTCTCCACCGGTTGTATTACCTCAATGAGGATGGGATTTGGTGGTCTAGTTGGTGGAACAGCAGCTCTTGGGGCTTGGGGTGTAGTGACGGTCGTAGGCTCTGCTTCCACAGGTACAGCTATTTCATCACTTTCAGGTGTTGCTGCTACCAATGCAACTTTAGCTTGGTTTGGTGGTGGTTCTCTTGCTACCGGAGGTGCAGGTATGGCTGGAGGTTTTTGGGTGTTAGGGGGAATAGTTGCTGCACCTATGATTTACTTTACGACTAAGAATGCCTACAAAAAAGTGAAGTTGGTGGAGATTCAAAAAGCTAAACTGATTAATGAAACTGATAAATTATATCAACTTCTTCCTCAAGCCAAGACGGAACTGCTCACAATTCGAAAGCATAATGAGCATATCACCACTACCATGAACGAATACATACCTCTAATTGAAAAAGAGCTACTTCTATATAAAACTCACAACCACTTCTTCAAAAATTTGTTTGGTATTGAGATGAATCCGAAACAAGATCAATCCTTCAAACGATTGAGTCAGCTTACAGGTGAGCTCTTAATAGAATTGGGTATTGACTGACGCTAGAGGTCTATCAACTTATTTTGAGCTGAGTTTTACAACATAATGGTTGAAATATTGCTGAGTTAATTGTCGGCAAAATGTTCCCTATTTGATCCCCGGCTAATTTCCATCACTTTTTTACTAGCTCAATTAGAATGTACTATTTTACTTCAGGCACAAAAAAGCCCATTTTTCAATGGGCTTTTTTGTTTTCTAATTGGTGGCCCCTCCCAGACTCGAACTGGGGACCTGACGATTATGAGTCGTATGCTCTAACCAACTGAGCTAAGGGGCCGACTTAAGATAGTCGTCACTATCGAAAGCGTGTGCAGTATACGAAGTTTATTTGTGGTTGTCACCTCTGATTTTGCAAGAATTCTGTTGAAATGATTCAACTGGTTATCTGTTAATCAGTGCAACTAAATATCAAATAAAATTCTGGCAGATATTGGTCGCAGTTTAAGATGAAATAAATACTTTGATCACAGTTGTGGCTAATGGTTTTTTTTGGTCGAAAAATAATGGGTCAGGGATTATGTCATTCCTTATGGATCTCGGGTGTGAGCGAGTCTATAAAGTCAGTCCCAAATGCGAACCATTCTCAATGCCAGCGTATCGGCACAATGTTGCGAAAAAAAACAATACCCCTTCAATTAAGTAGTGCTGTAACGCATATTTTTGCATGTTCTGTGATGACGATGTGTGTACTTGGGCTTGCTTTGTTAAGTTTTGTGATCATGCGGGGCGACGGTGTTTTAAGATGCGGGTGGCGCTCACGTTAATCGTGCAAATTTCGAGCTGATTTAAAGGTTGAGACTAAGGTCTTAAGTATTTGCAGTATCTTGGGTTTATCTCTGTTAAAAAGGTAGTCAAGGTGTAATTGCGTCAGTCTGTAAACCCATGTACTGCCCCATAATAATGTCTTCTTAATAGCGAGAATGGTTATGGATGCAAGTGACAATTATTTTTATTGTTTTTAGACGAAAAATTGGCTTGAGCTTGAAATCAAGGTAACAACAACACAAGCACGAGTGTAGATTTGCGGTCTTAAATAGTGTGGGAATAAATGCTTGCATGATATCAGTAGAAATGAACATGCGGGAACGTCTGACCAAAAGCTCATCTTGGTTATGTCGAGGTCATCAAGTTTGATGCGTAGTCGGCATAAAGTTTTTTAGATGGGGTCTACTAGGACTCTGTTCACATAGAGATGACATGAATGGGGATACACACATGTTGCAATCTAATTTGAAAGTGCTTGCAGATAAGCTAGGCCAACTCCTTGAGCCTTCAAGAGTCAATACCGATTACATACGCCGCGTGGCATGGGGAACAGACGCTTCTTTCTACCAAAAACGTCCACAAATGGTAGTCCACACTAAAGATGAAGCTGAGGCGTCAAAAGTCTTGGCGCAATGTTATCAGAGCTCTACGCCTGTGACATTTAGAGCCGCAGGTACCGCGCTTTGTGGTCAGGCGATTTCTGATTCAGTTCTGATGGTCGCAGGTCTTCATTGGAATAATTTTAAGGTGTTAGAGGGCGGCAAGAAGGTACAAATGCAGCCCGGAGTGATTGGCTCTAGACTTAATGGTGCACTGGCTCCTCTGGGATGGAAGTTTGGTCCCGATCCGGCCACGATTGCCTCGGCGATGGCCGGTGGTATTGTGGCTAATAATGCTTCTGGTATGAACTGTGGTACGCACCATAACTCTTATCAGTTAATTGACTCTGCTCGAATTATATTTGCTGATGGTTCGATTTTAGACACCGCAAGCAAGCAAAGTCGTCAAGTGTTTAAAAAACATCACCCTGAGATGATCAAAGGCATTGAAGCCATTCGTGACGAAATCATGGCTGATAAAGAATTAGTTAGTCGTATCAAGCGTAAGTACTCGATTAAAAACGTGACTGGCTTTGGTATGAATTCATTTGTTGATCATCAAGACCCTATCGACATTATCTTACACTTAATGGTTGGCTCGGAAGGTGCGCTCGGCTTCTTATCAGAAATCACCATGAAAAGTGTGGTGAAAAACAAATTCTCTGCGTCGTCTATGGTTTATTTCGATTCACTTCGCGGTGCTTGTGAGGCGATTGTTGAGCTGCGACGAGATGCCTTCAAAGAGACCAACGCGGCGGAGTTGTTAGATAACTTCGCTCTGAAAGCTGTTGCCCAGTCTAAGTATGAAACACCAGACTTCTTAAACAATGTGCACAAAGATGTGACGGCCGTATTATTCGAGACCTTTGGCGATAACCAAAAGCAGATCGATGCCAACGTTGCTAAAATGTCAGCGATTATGGCAAAACATGGTTTGTATCATGACGTCGAGTTCACCCAAGATCCTGCTGTAATTACCAATATGTGGGCTATTCGTAAGGCGATTTTCCCGCTCGCAGGTTCAATGCGTCCGGTCGGCACGTCTTGTATTATCGAAGATATAGCCTTCCCAATTGAAGTGTTGCCGCAGGCAACCATAGATTTACAAAACTTATCTTTTGCCCATGGTTATGATGATGCGGTGATTTATGGTCACGCACTTGAAGGTAACTATCACGTTATTTTCGCACAAGACTTCTCCTCTAAAGCTGAAGTGGATCGTTTTGAAGGCTTTATGCAAGGGATGTGTGATCTTGTTGTGGGATATGACGGCTCGCTTAAGGCAGAGCATGGCACCGGATTTGGTATGGCTGCCTTCGTTGAAAAAGAATGGGGCACAGCAGTCTATGACTTGATGAAGCGAGTCAAGAATACGCTTGATCCAAACGGTATTTTAAACCCTGGCGTCATCATTAATGACGACCCACTTTGCCATGCTAAAGGCTTTAAGCCTATGCCAGCAGTGCATAGTATTGTGGATAAATGTATTGAGTGTGGATTTTGTGAACCGCATTGTGTGGCTCATGGTTTAACCCTGTCTCCACGCCAACGTACCGCCGTTGCGCGCGTGATGAAAACGCTAGAAGCCACGGGCAACGAGCCTGATGTCTTGGCGGCGCTGAAAAAGGACTATCCTTACTTTGCTATTGACACCTGTGCTGCAGATGGCCTGTGTAAACTCGGTTGTCCAATGGCGATTGATACCGGTAAATATATGAAGGTATTGCGAGCCGAAGGGGCCAGCAATATGGATAAGAAAATTTCTGATTTCACTGCCGATCGTTTTGGCACTATGGAATCGGTCGCTCGATTTGCGTTAGGTGCCACCGATATTACCCGTAAAGTGATTGGCGAGTCTGGTATGGGCGCTATAACCAAAATCGTGCGTAAAGTTATGCCAGGTATGCCGGTGCCGTTATGGACTGAAGGGATGCCGACACGAGGCAAAGCCTTGCCAACTCGCAAAACCAATGGTGACATGAAAGCCGTGTACTTCCCTGCATGTTTGAACCGCATGATGGGCACTAGTGCTAAACATGACGATCAGCGCTCTTTACCCGAAACCATCGTGAGCCTATTTGAAAAGGCCAATATTGAGATAATTCTAGGTGAGAAAACCAAAGGTTTATGCTGTGGGCAACCTTGGGAGTCTTATGGTCATGATGATGCGGCCGACCGTAAGTCTGATGAACTCTCGGTGTGGTTGTTAAAAGCCTCTAATAATGGTGAGTATCCTATCCTAGTGGCAACCACTGCTTGTCTTGAGCGGATGCGCCGTGCTTGTGATAGCCGTTTGCAGATGTATGGCCCTGAAGAGTTTGCTTTTGAATTCATGGTTGACCGTATGCAAATAAACAAAGTTGTTGAAAAAGTAGCTGTTCACCCAACCTGTACCACGCGTAAGCTCGGTATGGCAGGCAAATTAACTGAACTTGCCAAGCTTTGCGCCACTGAAGTAGTGGTGCCAGAGAATGTAGGTTGTTGTGGTATGGCGGGCAACCGCGGTATGAATTACCCTGAGCTTAATGAACATGGACTTCGTCATTTAAAAGAAGAGACCAAAGATAAAGGTTGTACCCATGGTTACTCAGTATCTGCAACCTGTGATGTTGGTTTAACGACGCACTCGGGTATTCCATATAAAAACATCTTAACGCTTCTTGATAAAGCCGCGAGCAGAAAACAGCAATAAACCGCTGATTTCATCCTTGATTAGCCCACGCAATAGCGTGGGCTTTTTTTATCTTAAGTTTGCAGGAACAATTGAATTATCATCGCTCACGTCACTTGACGATCTCATCGATGGCATGTGTTGACCAACATGAACTAATGCGGATAGTTTTTTTAAAATATCATCGTTCAAGTCACTTGACTATCTGATTGATGGCATGCTTTGACCAACATGAACTAATGCGGATAGTTTTTTTAAAATGTCGTCAAGAGAGTGTTGTGAAGGCTATATCTTTGCATGGGCATAGGCATGAGCATTTAGGCTTAATCTGATAAGTCATTGTGCCGCGTAGATTAGAATGCAAATAAAAAAACCCAGCATATGCTGGGTTTTCATGGTCATAAAAGACTAAACCGTCAGTTTACTCGTCTAGGAAAGACTTTAATATTTCAGAGCGAGAAGGGTGACGTAACTTACGTAACGCTTTGGCTTCAATTTGACGAATACGTTCACGTGTTACATCAAATTGCTTACCCACTTCTTCTAAGGTGTGGTCTGTATTCATATCGATACCAAAACGCATACGCAGTACTTTTGCTTCACGAGCGGTTAGGCCTGCTAAGACTTCGTGTGTGGCGTTCTTAAGACTTTCGCTAGTTGCTGAGTCTAGTGGTAACTCCAGCGTCGTGTCCTCGATAAAATCACCCAGATGCGAATCTTCATCGTCACCGATTGGGGTTTCCATTGAGATTGGCTCTTTAGCAATTTTCAGTACCTTACGAATTTTATCTTCAGGCATCATCATACGTTCTGCTAATTCTTCAGGAGACGGCTCTCGGCCCATTTCTTGAAGCATTTGACGAGAAATACGGTTCAACTTGTTGATCGTTTCGATCATGTGTACTGGAATACGAATAGTACGTGCTTGGTCAGCAATTGAACGGGTGATTGCCTGACGGATCCACCACGTTGCATACGTCGAAAACTTATAACCACGACGGTATTCGAACTTATCTACGGCCTTCATCAAACCAATGTTACCTTCTTGAATTAAATCCAAGAACTGTAAACCACGGTTGGTGTACTTTTTGGCAATAGAAATAACCAAACGTAAGTTAGCTTCAACCATTTCTTTTTTCGCACGACGAGCTTTCGCTTCACCGATAGACATGCGACGGTTAATGTCTTTAATGCCTGCGATGGTTAAGTCGGTTTCGACTTCAATAGCCCCCAACTTTGTCACACAACGCGTTACGTCATCGGTGATCATCCGCAAACCTTCAGCATAAGGCTTGGTGCTTGCTTTTTCTTTGTTAAACCAATCTAAGTTTGTTTCATTGCCGGTGAATGCTTTAATAAAGTTTTTCTTTGGCATCTTAGCTTGTTCAACACTAAGCTTAATGACTAACCGTTCTTGAATTCGTACGCGATCCATCATGCTGCGCATGCTTTTGACTAAACGGTCAAATTGTTTAGGGATTAAGCGGAATTCTTTGAATAATTCACCGATAACAAATAATGAGCCTATCGCTTCAGGATGATCACGGCCTTTTTCAGCAATAATACCTAAGCTTTTTTCGTAGGCTTCTCTGAGTTGAGTGAATTTTTCTTTGGCTTGTTCAGGATCAGGCCCTTTGTTGCCTTCTTCCTCTTCATCATCGTCGTCATCATCATCTTTTTTATTGTCAGCCAATTCAGAACCAACATTGGTGGCAGTAGGTGCGACGTCATCGTCGTCAGGATTGATAAATCCAGAGATAATATCAGACAAGCGCAATTCTTCAGCTTCATACTTATCGAATTGCTCTAAGATCATTGCGATCGCTTGAGGGTATTCACTGACAGAACTCTGTACAGTGTTAATACCTTCTTCAATACGTTTAGCAATAACAATTTCGCCTTCGCGGGTAAGTAGCTCTACCGTGCCCATTTCGCGCATGTACATGCGGACAGGGTCTGTGGTTCGGCCTAACTCACTTTCTACGGTTGCGAGAGCTGCCGCTGCTTCTTCTGCAGCATCTTCGTCTGTGTTGTCTTCCGACATCATCATGTCATCGGCATCTGGCGCTTGTTCAAAAACGCGGATACCCATGTCATTTATCATCTGGATAATATCTTCAATCTGATCGGAATCGACCATGTCTGCAGGTAAGTGGTCGTTCACTTCTGCATAGGTTAAGTAACCTTGCTCTTTACCTTTAGCGAGCAACAGTTTAAGTTGCGACTGCGGAGTGTGATCCATAGATATCATCCAATTTTGGGTAACTGTTAAAACGATAGGCCAGTTAGCTTTACTAAGTGGCGCGCAAATCGTCAATTATAGCTGTATGGGCTAACCTTAGCTAGTCCATGGCAATGTTTGTACGCACATTCTTGACGAATAAATTGCGTATTACTTCGCTATGCCTTTCATTATCGAAATCAGCTTTTTTAGCTGCATTTTTTCAACTTTCGTTAAAGCCTGTTTGAGACTCAATTCCTGATATCGTTGTTCAATATATTGGTTGTTTAACCAAATCAGGGTTTGCTTAAACTCTGGCAATACGTTTTCATCCGCCACTTGATGTTCCCATTGGGCTAGCTTAATTAGAGTGCTTTTTTTCTGATGCTCTCTATGCATTTCAAGTAGTTGTGCGCTGTTTAACGTTTGCTCTCGAGTTATATCTAACAAATGATTTAGCAATTCTATGCCGGTCATTTGTAATCGATCTAGTGCTGGCTGTTTTGCCAAACCAAAGCCTAAACTTGGGTTTTGGATCAGGAGGCCAATAGCCAATCTTAATGGCGTGCCACGACCTTGTAAGCCTTTCGCATTTAATGGTTTCTGTTTTGCAGAAAAACCTAACTTCTTTTTCAAGTCATCGGCACTGTTCATGCCTAACTTGTGTGCCAGATTTTCTAGCAATAAATTTTGTAGGACGGTATCTTGTACCTTTTCAATTAGCGAGATTGCTTGCTTGGCTAATGCCCCTTTATCTGTCCCGTGGTTAGCACTTAATGTGTCAAACAAAAACTCGGGTAGTAACATGGCTTTTTGCATTAAGGCTTCAAATGCTTCTTTACCAATTTTGCGGACCATAGTGTCTGGGTCTTCACCTTGCGGTAGAAACATAAACTTGACTTGATCACCCGGTTTTAACAGTGGCAATGCTGTTTCGAGTGCACGCCAAGCAGCTTCGCGGCCTGCACGGTCGCCGTCATAACAACAGACCACCTGTTTTGCACTACGCACTAAAAGCTGAAATTGTTCAGCAGTAGTCGAAGTCCCTAAAGATGCAACCGCATAATCAACCCCAAATTGGGCGAGTGCGACGACATCCATATATCCTTCAACAATTAACACATGCTGTGGATCACGGTGTTTTTGCTTTAACTCATATAAACCATAAAGTTCATTACCCTTATGAAATATGGGCGTTTCTGGCGAATTCAAGTACTTTGGGGTACCGTCACCCAAAACTCTACCGCCAAATCCCACAACACGACCGCGACGATCGCGTATTGGGAACATTAATCTGTCGCGAAAACGGTCATAGCGTTTACCGCTATCATTGGCAATAAGCATGCCTGCTGTCAGTAATTTATCTTGGGCGGGCAAATTTTGCCGGTAACGACCCAATAAACCATCCCAACCATCGGGGGCAAACCCGATACCAAATTGTTCAACAACGTCATTTGATAAACCTCTGAACTCTAGGTAATCAACAACTTTTTGTTTGTCTGTATGCTGCCTAAGTTGGCTTTGATAGAAGAGATTGGCTTCTTCCATCAGTTCATATAAATCGCGACTTAATCCTTGGTCGGGTCTTTTCCCTGTGCCTTGCTCCCGTGGTACGGCAAGACCAAGTTGACCTGCAAGCTCTTCAATGGCGTCAATAAATTCTAGTCGATCATATTCCATGACAAAATCAATGGCATTGCCATGAACACCGCAACCAAAACAATGATAAAACTGTTTATCTCTGCTGACGGTAAAAGAGGGTGATTTTTCGCTATGAAAAGGGCAGCAAGCCGAGTGATTCTTACCGGCTTTTTTCAACGGGACTTTACGATCAATTAGATCGACTATGTCTATTCGAGCTATTAGCTCATTGATAAAATCACGAGGTATCGCCATTGATTGCTGTTGTTCTCGAATTTACTTTATCAACTGATTAAAACAAACAAGCCGTGCAAGTGCACGGCTTATTCAACATTAAAACTTGATTACTTCAATTTAGCGCGGATCATTGTACCAATGGCACTCATATCTGCACGGCCTTGAACTTTAGATTTTAATGCTCCCATTACTTTACCCATATCCGCCATGGATGCCGCACCAACGTCAATGATCGTTGCATCGATAATCGCTGCAACTTCATCTTCGGTTAGCGGCGTAGGCAAAAAGTCTTCGATAACTCGAATTTGTTCTGCTTCTGCTGCGGCCAACTCCGGACGATTCGCGGCTTCATATTGAGCAATCGAATCTCGGCGTTGTTTTACCATTTTGGTTAATACAGCTATTGTCTGCTCATCAGTCAGAGTTTCGCGGGTATCCACTTCAATCTGCTTGATGGCAGAAAGCGCCATACGAATTGTTCCTAAGCGCACTTTTTCTTTAGCACGCATAGCATCTTTCATTTGGTCTTTTAGCTGATCGGTTAAGTTCATAATGAGATTAATATAAACGTACGCGACGTGCGTTTTCGCGAGAAAGCTTCTTTGCTAGACGCTTAACTGCAGCTGCTTTTGCACGCTTACGGGCAGTAGTAGGCTTCTCGTAGAATTCACGAGCACGCACGTCAGCTAGAATTCCAGCTTTTTCACAAGAGCGCTTGAAACGACGAAGAGCTACGTCGAATGGTTCGTTTTCACGTACTTTAATTATTGGCATACGCCATCACCCCTTAGGTGTAGTTATGCTGGATGACTAAATCGACTAAACATTTTTAGTGATTTAGCTCAAACCAAAGGCTATTCAAAATGGTGCGGAATTTTACACCGAGCGACGACCATTTGTAAACCCCTGATTGATTTTCTCTTTAGCTAAGGTGTAACAGTTTCATTTTTAAGATTTTATAAAACGTTATTGGCTTAAATAGTCGCCACTGGAGATAACAAATGCATATCATACAGCCGTTTGCGCCAATAGAGGTCTTGAATCTACTGGCTGTAGACTTGCTATTGACGCATAAATTCGTCTTGTTATCAGCCTAAAATTCAAGTTTGAGATCAAAATAGTCAATGTTAGCTCATTCAAAACAGTTTGTTGATCTCAAATCCCGAGCGGATCTCAAATACTGAGTTGAGATCAAATCCCGAGTTGAGATCAAATACTGAAACATTGGAGTATTTACGCTGAGACGGGTAGAATTAGCGTCCATATTTTTAATGAAGACGAGAGATTATGCGGGTTATCGGTATTGAGACATCTTGTGACGAGACTGGGGTTGCAGTCTATGACGATAAATTGGGCCTGTTGTCAGATGTGCTATATAGCCAAGTTAAATTGCACGCCGATTACGGTGGTGTTGTGCCTGAGCTTGCCTCTCGTGATCATGTTCGTAAAATTGTGCCATTAATTAAACAGGCTTTATCCGAAGCAAATTCGAGTGTAGATGATATCGATGGTGTGGCGTACACCAAGGGGCCTGGGTTAATGGGTGCATTGCTTGTTGGGGCTTGTGTGGGGCGTTCGTTGGCCTATGCGTGGAACAAGCCGGCAATCGGTGTACATCATATGGAAGGGCATTTATTAGCGCCCATGCTGGAAGATAACGCTCCAGAATTTCCTTTTTTAGCCTTATTAGTGTCTGGCGGCCATTCAATGCTAGTACAAGTTGAAGGCATTGGCCGGTATCAAGTGTTAGGTGAATCTCTTGATGATGCTGCAGGCGAAGCTTTCGATAAGACCGCCAAACTAATGGGTTTAGATTATCCGGGTGGTCCACGGTTAGCTAAATTAGCCCAAAAAGGCGTGCCTGCAGGGTATAAATTTCCGCGTCCGATGACGGATAGACCAGGATTAGATTTTAGTTTTTCTGGATTAAAAACATTTACGGCAAATACAATTGCTAAAGAGCCTGATGATGAACAGACACGTGCTAATATTGCTCGTGCATTTGAAGAAGCCGTTGTTGATACCCTAGCCATAAAATGTAAACGTGCCTTGAAACAGACGGGTTATACCCGTTTGGTGATTGCTGGTGGTGTGAGTGCTAATACGCGCTTACGAGAGTCATTGGCTGAGATGATGACTAGTTTAGGCGGTCAAGTGTATTATCCTCGTGGGAAGTTTTGTACCGACAATGGTGCGATGATTGCTTATGCTGGATTACAACGGTTACGTGCTGGACATATAGAAGAACTTGCCGTTAAAGGTCAACCTCGTTGGCCTTTGGATACGTTACCTGCGGTTGATTAACCGATAAGTTTATGCGACTGATTTAAATGATTGTTCTGATCTTCAAATCCATAGAAAACCTAATACTAGTTGGTATTGGGTTTTTTTATCGCTTTTTTTCGTGAGACTTTGCTTTCTTCACCATGACGTAAACGGCCAATATTGTCTTTGTGGCGGATTAAAATCAGGGTTGACAACATGGCGACCGGAAGAATAAAGCGTTCGTCTAACCACCAAGTATACAAGGGCGCTAAGGTGGCGGTTGCCATTGCTGCAACAGATGAATAACGTGTTAAAAGCAAAAATACAATCCAAGTCAGGATTAGGCATATTGCTAAATCACCACCAATGGGCGCCATCGCACCAAAGGCTGTCGCAACACCTTTACCCCCTTTGAAACCAAAAAATATCGGCAATATATGCCCTAAGCAGGCGCTGACAGCAATAAAACCTAATGATACGGCATCAAGTCCCATTTTGTAGCCCAGAAAAGAAGGCAGAGCGCCTTTGAGCATATCGAAAAAAAGTACCATAGCAGCAGAACTTACTCCACCAATGCGTAGCACATTAGTGGCACCGGGATTGCCAGAACCGCTGGTTCTTGGATCGGGTAAACCTCTTATTTTACAAACCAGTACGGCACTTGAGATCGAACCCGCTAGGTAGGCGGCAATGATCATCAAAATGGTGACGGTAACGGCGTTCAAATTGGTTTCCTTACTCTTCTTAGGGTATCATCGCGCATTCATTTGCAAGACAAGTGATTTTCAGTAACCACTAAAGCCGCCTTTGCGTTAACATTAAAGATTTGATTGATGTTAATTGCATAATAGCGCCTATCCTACTGCGTTAACTCATTAGGAAAAAGCTTAAATGTGGATTATTAAGCATATAATCGGTAATAAAGTTTGTTTAGAGTGATCTTGTGGTTTTTTTGCGTCGATTAAGGTAGGAATTTATATGGATAAAGTACTCATCCGTCAGTTAGCGATAGAGACCATTATTGGTATCTATGAGTGGGAAAAAAAACTTCATCAAACATTACTCATCGATTTAGATATGGCGTGGGATAATCGTCTTGCGGCTGCCAGTGATAATTACCAACATGCATTGTGTTATGAAACGGTATCAAATCGTTTAACGACGTTAATTACTGAAAATCCGATTGATCTGATTGAAACGGTTGCCGAAATGATCGCCCATTGCTTGCAAGATGAATTTAATGTGCCGTGGGTTAAAGTCGTGGTGATGAAACCTGGGGCAATACCCCATGCCGTTTCTGTCGGTGTTGAGATTGAACGCGGCAGTATTTAACCTGAACTCGGGATAACAAACGACTCTCAAACAGCCCTTTGCCTTCCTAACGGTGTTGAATCAACTTGCAATAGACTCACTATTGACGCGTTAATTCGCCTTGTTAGTAAAACAAATGGCAAGTTTGATAGATATAATGACTAAGATTTATCTTTATCATTATATTTTCATCTCTTATCCCGAGATCAGGTTATTTAAGTCTTATTTTCTTTTTATTGTTTAGCATTAGGTCAGTCAATGGCACGTATTTACATTAGCTTAGGCACGAATATTTCGCCTGCGCAACATCTTAGAGCCGGTTTGGTTGATTTACAGAAACATTTTGGCCCGTTACAGTTATCGCGCGTTTTTGAGAGTGAATCGGTAGGATTTAAAGGCACTAATTTTTTAAATATGGTGGCGGCCGCCGATACCGAGTTATCGATTACAGAGGTTGTGGCAACATTTAAACAAATTGAACAAGATAACGGCCGTATTAGAGGCGAGAAAAAATTTAGCCCAAGAAGTCTTGATATTGACTTGTTGCTGTATGACGATGTTATTTGTGAAATCCCCGTTGAATTACCCCGAGGCGAAATTTTGTTTAATGCGTTTGTATTATGGCCTTTGGCAGAGTTAGTTCCTAACTTATGTCATCCGGTGACGTTACAAACCTATCAAATACTTTGGCAGCATTACGATAAACAGTGTCAGCAATTATGGCCTATCGCATTTGAGTTCCCAGCAGAATTATTAGCGACTAATCCGTTAATAATTACTCGATAAGTTAATCTCTAACAAGGACAAATATGGAAACGTTTCAAGTTATTCTGCTGGCATTAATTCAAGGGCTTACAGAGTTTTTGCCGATTTCTAGCTCGGCACATTTAATTTTACCATCACAAATTTTAGGTTGGGCAGATCAAGGTTTATCATTTGATGTAGCGGTCAATACAGGCTCTTTATTTGCGGTGATTATTTATTTCCGTTACGAGATTATCGCACTGGCTAAGGCATGGTTTACCAGCTTAGCCAGCAAGCAACAAACTCAAGAAAGTAAACTGGCGTGGTGGATAATTTTGGCTACTATCCCCGCTGTGATTGTGGGATTTACCGCAAAAGAATTTATTGAAACGCATTTTAGAAATACCTTGGTTATCGCGATAACCACCATTTTCTTTGGCTTACTGTTGTGGCTAGCCGATAGAATGTCAAAAGCCCAGTTAAGTGAATTTCAAATGGGTTGGAAAAAGGCGCTATTAATTGGTATTGCTCAAGCAATGGCATTAATTCCAGGTACTTCACGTTCTGGTGCCACGATGACGGCAGCACTGATGTTAGGCTTGACGCGTGAAGCGGCTGCTCGATTTTCATTTCTCATGTCTGTACCCGTGAGCTTTGGGGCAGCGTTATTGGTGACTAAAGACTTAGTCAGTAGTCCAGACCCGATTGATTATCAAGCACTTGGTTTAGGGATTGTCGTATCATTTTTTGCTGCGTACTTATGTATCCATTTCTTTTTAAAGTTTATTAGCAAAATAGGTATGACACCGTTTGTGTTATATCGTCTTGCTCTTGGTGCAGTGTTGCTTGGATTGCTCTATATTTAAGATAACATGCCTATGCATCTGAGTCAGTTTTGGCTTATTCTTATAGTATAAATCAAGACTAGAAGTGAGATTTGCTATG
>NZ_JBEOPO010000042.1:0-41141 GCF_040310145.1 Shewanella sp. S1-49-MNA-CIBAN-0167
GCTGTATCATTTCTCAGACGAACTTATCAAATCCTACGGGCGTAAATCGATAATAAATCTTGCTGAGAAATCGAATTTTCATCTTTTTCGCGTTAATTTCACGCTCATTTTACGTAACTGTTCACTTAAAGAATGCAATTTAAACCGTTTCGCACTCAGTGAGTGCGAAGCCAAAGCAGCCCACTTAAAAAGTGGGACTACAGCGAAACCCGGTACGCTTGTATCCCACTTTTTGTTCCAAAAAGGTCGGATACAAGCTCGGGCAAGGGGAAACCCCTTAACCCTAAGGCACACATGCTGCGCATGTGAAAAATCAAAAGCGTGAAAGATAAAAACAGCATTGACACTTTTATATGGTACGTACTGATTTTATGTACAGTTATAATGGTGTTTCATCGATTTACGCTAAAAATCGATTGAAAATCGTTCTTTAGTTTCCGTATAGTGAAGACAATGTTTACTTTACGCGCAAGCTAAGTTTTAGTGTAATAAAAATTTTTCAGTTTTGGCAGTAATTCAATACATGCAAACACTAACGGTTAACGCGAATTCCGTAATCGCGTACTCTTAGAGTCGATGAATACTAGTCTCATCAAAAATTTAGATAAAAGATGATTTTATAGCTTTTGACGTCGAGTTTAGAATAAGATCACTTAACGAAAGTGTAATATTTGCAGCAATCATTCAACTATTTTAGTAAAGTCATTATCATCATGACCATGGAAGGCGCTATCGATATGCTCAACGAACCAACCACATATCAAATAATTTCAATATTATTTACTATTTTTACTATTTTAAACCTTTTTATCATCTATTCTAATTATCTAAATCACGGACTGATTGCCAATGAAATTGTTCGTAAAGAAAATTTACTAGAAAATAAATCTGTGGAAGAAATAGTTAGTGAGTTGAAGCTCTCGTCCCAAGATCTACTACAGAAAAAGTCTGCAGGTCAATCCGTTTTTCAGCAGTTAACAGAAACTCTAAAACATAATGAAGAACGGCTTGCCTATATTAATGCAGGCTTATTACCTCCAATCTTTAAATTTGACGACAGTGAATTATTAAAGGAGCAGATAAACCAATGCAGAGAACAACAGTTGATCGTGATCTTAAAGAGAAATGCAACAACTGCTTATTCTAATTGGGTCTGGGATGGGAGCAAGAGTAAAGGTACTGAAATGGTTGTTGCCTACCAAGACTTGTTGCTTAAAGCATTTAATGCTGAATTCGACGTAATTAGAAAGCAAATGCGTCACTCTTCATATGAAACGGCTCGTAAGAAGTTGATTCAACTTGAAGATCAATTAGAAAAGCTGGGAGAAACAACGAATGTTTGTATCTCGTATGAATACGTTACTCTAAAATCGCAAGAACTTCTTACTTGGCACAAAGAATTAGATCACAAAGAACAGTTGAACAACAACAAAAAAGCACAACAAGCCCTTTTGCGTGAACAAGCTAAACAGGCAGGTCAAGATACAGAAGATCTTGAGGACGACATTTATTACCGTAAATCTGACTTGAAAAAAGCGCAAATGCTTGCTCAGAAAATGTATGGCGCAACTGCAATAGATATGAAGCTTAAAATTAGTAAAATGCAAAAGGAAATTGAGAGGATAGAAGCTAAGTTTGAAAGAGCTATCTCACAAGCTCAAATAACCAGAGCAGGTTATATATATGTAATATCTAACATTGGCAGTTTTGGTGAAGGCGTGGTTAAGATAGGTATGACACGCCGACTAGAGCCTATGGACAGAGTAAACGAATTGGGTGACGCTAGTGTTCCGTTCAGATTCGATGTTCATTCATTAACGTTTGTCGATGATGCGCCTCGAATTGAAAGAACTCTGCACCAAAAATTCAATGGCAAGCGTGTAAACGTTGAAAATCATCGGAAAGAATTCTTCAAAGTTACACCGCTAGAAGTATCGAACGCAATGAAAGAACTCGGTATCGACAGTGATTGGTACTTTGAGGTAGAAGCTAAAGAGTACAGGGAAAGTTTGCTAATACGAGAGGCTCTCAAACAAGAGCATTCCACAGTTAAGCCGATGTCTAGCAAACTACCTGAATTCATCTAAAGGATTAGAATTATGTATATCACTATCGCAATATCCGTATTCTTATTCATATCCATATATTTTCTGTTAAGTTCACGATCAAAATTAAATCAAATCAAAGTGAAGAGTGCAAGATTACAAACAACTTATGAGCCTGCTTCTCTTGAAGAAAAAAGGCTATCTGAACTTTCAAGCGAGTACAGTGAATTACAGTCTAACTATCAGAAAAAACTAACAGAATTGAGACAAAGCGAAATACGTTTGTCGCAATTCTATTTAGGGGTCGGTACTACAGACTCCATTGCATATCGTAACTTAGTAAATAGCGAAAGTGTTGATGAGATTGAAAGTAAGCTTCTGGATGTTAAAAACTCACTAAAACGTTTAGTTAGTGAAAAGAAAGCTTGTGTATGTAGCATGGGAAATAATGTAGTTGTTAATGGCAAGAGATCAGAGGCAAAAAAACTGGTTAATCGAGAAATTAAACTTCGTATTCGTTGCTTAGATAATGAGTTCAAAGCTGCAGCAGCAATGGTAGATTGGAATAATATTAATCGCGTGATAAATAGGGCCAAAGATAAATTCAATGAAATTAATCGTTCAGGCACTATTGTTGAAACTTACCTTAAAAGTGGGTATTTAGACCTGAAAATAGAAGAACTAAGGTTGTCATACGAGCTAAATCAAGCGAAACAAGACATCAAGGAAGCTGAGCGAGAAGAGGCCCAATTAAAGCGAGAAGCCGAACGTGAAGATAAGCGAATCCAAGATGCTGCATTAAACGCGGAAAAAGAACGGAAATTGATGGAAAAATTAGTGGCTGAGGAGTTAGCTAAACTAGAATCAGGCTCAGAAGAGCAAAAAGCGTTATATGAACTTCATAAGCAACAGTTAAATGAGCTAATAGAAAAAGAAAAGAGAGCAATATCTTTAGCTCAAACTACTCGCGCTGGTTACGTATACATCATCTCAAATAAGACATCATTCGGGTCAAATGTTGTTAAAATCGGTATGACTCGTCGTGCAGATCCAAATGAGCGAGTCAAAGAACTCGGTGATGCGTCTGTGCCAGAACTATTTGATATCCATGCATTTGTGTTTACTGATGATGCCCCTACATTAGAAAAATATCTACATAATAAGTTTGCAGAACAGCGTGTAAATATGGTTAATGGACGTAAAGAGTTTTTCTACGTTGAACCGAATGATGTGCTGCGTGAATTATCAAGTTATCATGGAAAATACGAATTGGAGGTTTTTGATAAAGTGAGCGAGTAAACAAATCATGCTCGGCAGCGACGTAAAATAAAAAGTGCTTAATTTGGTTGGAAAACGCAAATGATTCTAGGTTGCATCGAGTTAAATTATTGATATATATGAATTAAGATATTAATTTTTTGTGTGACCATGCTCAATTCAAAGGATGTTTTATAGTTATATATTATTTAAATTACCTATATCTGTTATTTTTATAAAATACAGCGACTATTTCAAATGAATTTTTTAACATTAGAAAATGTTAAAAAACAACCAACAACTTATAATGGAATAATATGAAAATCATAGACTTAGCAACAAAAAGATTAAAAGCTGATGATCAAGATGTAAGCATGTCATTTAAACTTATAGTTGAAAGCAATCTAGAAAATGAATACGCTGATTTTGAAATAAAAGGACTGGATTGTGAAGGATTTGAAATCACATCAGTGATAATTAATGATAGTATTGAAGATGGTGAAACAAAAACAATTACAGAAAGGGCTGATATTAGCATTGAAGACTTTGAGGCAATTGTTGAATGGAAAGTAAATTATTGTTGAGTGGGAAATAAATCATTGCAACCGCATGAGTGTTTAATTTCGCACATATCGCTCAGCAACTAAGAAGGTCTGTTTTTAGTTGGTTATTTACTGCAATCTATTTACAGGGTCTATTTCGAGGAGCCTATAACAGATTCTATGAAAACTCTCCTGATGGTTTACCTCAGTAAATTTTTGATCGAGTAGTTTGACAAAATACTCGAAAATAATTAAATGTCATATATCGACTACGAATGTTCACTATCTGAGATGTGATTTTTCGATTAGTTATTGATTATAATGAATTTTAGTTTTATTTTGTGGCTGATTGCTTGGGTTCAAATCCCTATCCCTCCGCCACATTAAATACGAGAAAAGCCGTTGATTATCAACGGCTTTTTTTGTTTTTGGCGTTTAAGGGGCTCTCCATAAGGATTGACTCAGACAATGTATCTTTATCGAGCACCCAACAACGTATACTTCACACGTATCTGCTTAGCCAAATATTTACGCGACAAGGGCTTCCCTTTTGACGTAAAAGTCTCATTACTGACTCGTGACAGAGCAGAAGCGGTCATCCGTAACATTGATGTTGCCGGAGCACTCAAAAAAATCATCAAATCTATTGACCATCAAACCCGTATAAATGACTTTATTCGCTACGTTGATGAGGTCATTAACCATCTCAGAGCTCAGTTTGATGCAGCTGATTCTGATATTACGTTCAACATCACGCAAAAACCTCATGCTATCCCCATTAGAGAGACTAAATTGTCTCAACATCGTGAAACTACCATTGTGGCGCAACCAAAGCCTGTTATTGGGTTAAACGAAGCATTAAGCGCATTTATTATCTCAAAACAAAAATCAGCCATCAGGCCTCTCTCTATTAAGCAGCTTGAGCAGCGTACTCGGCATTTTATTGATACCGTACCATCAAAATTCACTCTTAAAACCAAGCTTAAAACTGATGATAAATGTGTGCATGACATCACCAGTGCTGATGCGATGACCTATCGAGATGCTTTACTGACTCAAGGCCGAAGCTATAAAAGCAATAAAGAGTACTTAGCAGCAATATTCCAGTTCTTTAAATGGTGCCAGCTAATGAACTACTGCAATCACAACCCGTTTGAAAGCGTTACTGTCGGACAAAAACCAAAAGCTAAACCGAATCAAGCTAGAGACCGCTGGACAGCACCTGAGTTAAAAAGATTAATCCGCTCGACAGCATTCAACGACTCAACAGCTGATTTTAAGTGGGTCACCCGTTTGATGCTTTATGGTGGCTTAAGGCCTTCAGAAGCCTGCCAGCTCAAACCTGGAGATATCAAGTTAATTGAGGGCATACACTGCATTAGCGTTGATGATAGTGGTGCTGTACAGCGATTAAAGAACCTCAATGCCAAACGTTATGTGCCCATACATCAGCGCTTGCTTGAGCTTGGCTTTATTGCGTTTGTTGAGCAAAGAAAATCAACACATACCCAGCTGTTTGATTATAAACCTGTCGGCATCATTGAAGATTGGTCAAAAACTTACTGTAAACAGCTCGCCAAGCTTCAAACTGAAATCGGCATGCAAGCGAATCAGCGTCCAACCGCCTACGGCCTCAGACACACGTTTATCGATGAAATGAAGCAACTGGATATCAGTGAGCATATCGTGGCGCAAATCGTCGGTCACGCTAATCCCAACATCACTTTCAGTCGTTACGGCAAAGATATAAACGTTGCAGCATTGCTTAAGGATATTGAGAAAATTGACTATCAAATTTGATGATCGGGTGTGGTTAATAAATAAACTTTAGACCTAAATTAACAATCTGTCTCGATTGGCAGTAACAGTGTCAGTTGAGGCACAAACACTGCCAAAGCTGTCATTATTTCGCTACAGCAGAGAGCGAAATATGATGGTATTGAAAATGGCTCGCAGTCAGTGAGTGCGAAAAAAATTTGTAAATCAAACAAGTGTTTCAAACTTTGGTTTTTTAAAAAATTGTCTTAAATGCTCTGTAACCCAGCACTCATCAGCTATAGGGTAGTGCGAAATAAATATTTCGCTCTCACTGAGAGCGAAATTAGTTTGTATAAAAGAGTGAGCAAGTAGTTTTAATCGAGCTTTTGAAAGGTTTAATGTGGTCGCGTATGAAACTAGCTAATTGATTTATGCCTCACTCTTTGATGGAATAACAATGAAAGTTAAGCTAATTAAACTTGGGTGTTAAACGGAATGCTTACTGATGATTTTTTGGGAAGTCTTGTCTTTATTTTATATATCAGCAGTTAGGGAAAGTGACATATCGTAAAAGCAACTAATTTGTTGCAAATAGATATAGCTCATTAATTTGTAATTATGAATCAAAATGTGAAGTAAAGTATTGATATTAAAGTATGATTCAGATTAATGTATGTTTGTTTACTTAATAGGTAGAGTATGACATTTAGAGAAGAAATGGTTCAATAATGAATAATTGCCCCTCTTAAACGTTTACTCTGGCCCCGCTCCACTTATTAACAAGGATAGTGTATGTACTTATCAAGTATAACGGCCACGAACTTTAGAGGCTTTGAGTCAACTCATATCACTTTAAATAAAGGGTTGAACCTTTTAGTCGGTGAAAATGATGCTGGTAAAACGAGTTTAATCGATGCTGTTAGACTGGTTTTAGATACTAACTCTGCTGAGTGGGTGAGGATTAAGTATTCCGATTTCAGATCGGGGTCAACAAAGCTAAAAATTAGTTTGAAATTTTGTGGACTGGATGCTCGCGACGGAGGTGCATTTGCTGAATACCTGACGTTTGAACAAGATGAAGGTGGTAATGTTCAAACTGTATTGCATATAACATTAACTGCTTCCATAAATGAAACCCAGACGAATAATTCACAAGGTATACGAACTGAAATCCGTGCAGGCGCTGATGATGAAGGGCCAATTTTAGATCGTGATACGCGGCTATATCTTTCTACTACTTATCTTAAACCATTAAGGGATGCTGAGAATGAGCTTTCTGCAGGAAGAATGTCTCGGTTGTCACAACTACTAGGTAGTAAGAGCAGTATTGGCGGCAATGAGTTGGATATAGAACGTTTGATTACGCTGGTTGTACAGGCTAACCAAATGATCAAAGCTGATAAGTCGATTTCCACTGCGAAAACCAGTGTCGAAAAGCTCTTAGAGCAAATAACGTTCAAAGACACACCTTTTGCACCAGTGATTGACATGCTTGGCAGCAAGAATGTTGTAGACATGAGTGCCGCGGAAAAAAATTCAGCTTTTAAAGCAATTGTTGAGCGGCTTACTCTTGGATTGAATGATACAGGTTTGTCCCATGGACTAGGGTATAGCAACTTATTATTTATGGCCGCCGAACTAATGTTATTAACGCAGGCAGGTGAAGGCTTTCCACTTTTGTTAATTGAAGAGCCCGAAGCACACCTTCATCCTCAGTTACAAATGAAGTTCATTCAGTATCTTGTAGACAAGCAAGAAGGTTTACAGTGCATCCTATCAACACATAGTCCTAACCTAGCTTCAAAAGTTTCGCTTGAAAATATAATTCTGATGAATAAAGGGCAGTCTTTTCCATTAAGACGAGACGCTACCTTATTGAATAGTGATGACTACCCGTTCTTAGAAAAATTTCTTGATGTTAGTAAAGCAAATATGTTTTTCGCTAAAAGTGTTTTGTTAGTCGAAGGCGACGGTGAAAACATTCTACTGCCAGCTATTGCCAAATTATTAGGTCGTCCTCTTGAAGATTATGGCGTGTCGATAGTGAATGTTGGCAACCTAGCTTATAAACGGTATGCAAAGATCTATCGTAAGAAGGTGGCTGATGAACAACCATTCCCTATTAAAGTAGCTTGTGTAACTGATCTTGATATTTGGCCAGATAAAGCAGAAAAGAAGCCAGAGAATGTCGTCGGCTTTAAAGTGAAAAAACAACCTAATCCAGAAGCAGGAAAGCTTGGTAACTTGAATCGCTGGGTTAGCTACTATAAAAATAAGCCTGACGAACTAGCAAAACGTAAGGCAAATAAGCGTGAACAAGATGGAGAAAATGTAATAACATTTGTTTCGGATGAGTGGACTTTTGAATATTGCTTAGCGAAATCGGGGCTAGCCAAAGAACTTTATTGCTCAGTAAAAGGTAGTGAAGTAGGTTTTGAAGACCTTCGTGATGATCCTGAAGAAAAAGCTATTCAAATATATGGAATGATTGAAAAAATGTCGTCTGGCAAAACTATGTCTACATACAAGCTGGCTCAGATATTAAGTGAAATCTATAAGGATGACTCTGCTGGGCTTAAAAGTAAATTGCCTAAGTATATTGTTAGTGCCATAGAATATGTAACAGAATCTATTGCTATAGCAACTGTAGAGGATCAAGTTGCTCAGAAACTAGAAGCAGAAGGTACAGAATGATACCTTGTATAACCGATAGCCATATCGATGAACTTCAAGTTAAGACAGGACTGGTTTTTGATCCTGAACGTCGACAAGCTATAAAAGAATTTGTCGATATTCAAGCTTGCCCTGGTAGCGGTAAAACAACACTAGTTGCAGCGAAATTAATACTGCTAGCGAAGAGTTGGAAGCAGAGTACAAGTGGTTTATGTGTTCTTAGCCACACTAATGTGGCTAAAAATGAAATTATTAGTCGATTGGAGCGTGATGAGAATGGGCGTAAATTGTTATCATATCCTCACTTCATCGGTACGATTCAAGAATTTGTTAATCGGTTCCTAGCCTTACCTTTCTGTAGAACAAAATGTATAAAAATTCAACGTATCGATGATGACTTTTGCCTCAATTATATCGATAGTAAACTTTCTTGGAAGGCAAGAAGGTATTTGGATGGAAAGCCAAAAGCTAGTATATCTGACTTACAAGTTAGGTATGTTGGCGGTGCGTTTGAGAAAGTCATTCCCGGTTTCAAAAAGACTTCGACATCTGATAGCTTTAGAAATCTTTATTTAATAAAGGAAGCTATGTTGAAAGAGGGGCTATTCTTTTATAGAGAGATGTTTGAGTATGCAAAGGCGTATTTGGATATTAATCCAAATGTAATAAAAGCTATTCAATCAAGGTTTCCTTTGGCACTTGTAGATGAGATGCAAGATACATCCATAGTACAAGATGAAATAATTAATAAGTTATTTTCTTATAGAGGAGTTGCGCTTCAACGATTAGGTGATGCTGATCAGGCGATATTTTCTGGTGGTGAAGAAGAAAGTAACAATAGCTATAATGATTTGCAGCTGCAGGTTATAAATACCAGCCATAGATTTAACCCGAGCGTCGCAGCCCTAGCTAGTCGATTGAGTACTAATAAGGTGGCATTAAGTTCTACTCACTTAGTCTATAACGCTCAGCCACATACGATCTACATCGTTGATGAGCAGAGCAGGTCGAGAGTACTTTCAGCGTTTGCAAAATTGTGTGCTAATAACCTTCCGTTAGATGAGAGACATCCTATCAAGGCCGTTGGTGGGGTTGGCAAGACTAAGCCGGAAGGTCTTACGATTAAACACTACTTTTCAAACTTTGAAAAATGTAACTCCAGTAAAAACTTCAAACCAGAAAAAATGATCGAATACTTTAGAAGGGCTCAGAAGATTACTGCATGCAATTCAGATGGTTATAGAATGGTTTTGGAAGGAATTCGTAGGCTATTACCTATTGCAGGTTACGAATATGTACCTATATCTCAACTCAAGAGCATGATAAAGGACAGTCCAAAGCGTAATGAAATTAACCAAAATATAATTAAGATTCAAAATTCTGTTCTTAACGATAGTAATACATGGGGAGATAATATTAAGGACTTATTAACAGACCTTGGTTTGTTGGATAAGTATACTGTGCTTACCGACTTTATTTCATATGTGGCACCAAGTGCTATAACTGATGATGAAGTTGTGTCGGCTAATATGTATGTTGAAAAAATAAATGATCGTGATATCTATATTGAGGTTGATACGATCCACTCCGTAAAGGGGGAAACGCACTCTGCGACTTTATTGCTAGAAACACAATTCTATGAGTATGATGTACATCAGGTGTTGGATTATATTATCGGTGTTAAGAGTACAACGCCAACAGGTGTTAGGAAGCCTAAATTCATGAAACAGCTGTACGTAGCAATGACGAGGCCAAAACATCTAATTGGCATTGCTATTGATGAATCTAGATTTCCTGAAGCTAAGCGAGCTATTGCTATTTCAAATGGTTGGAATGTTGTAGATTTAACTGTCGGCAATTAATATGGCACAGCTATTCTGACTCGTTACGCCCCTAAATGAGTACACAGATGATGTCATCAATTTTCAATGAACAGAGTTTTGATATACAAAAAAGTTATCGAATTATGGATGAAAACTTGCGCCAAAGATTGCACCATTTGTCATTCCTAACTTAATAATATCTGATAAGTTACACCGTTTTTATAGAGCTAGCGAACATTTATTTCCATACGGTAAAAACTATATTTTTCAGTAAAATAGTGACCTGTGAAATGGCCCAACCACCTAGGTCTACTTTATCAGCTAAATGCAACGGGTTTATCACGGGTAAATTTTTGCCTCAACGTTGCTTAGAACCAAACCTATATTTAACAATGCTTGCCTTCTTTATACATACGAAATGTAATTGATATTGCTCTTTTACAGAGACTATTTTCACTAGCTAGATTGTATAATCAGATGAGCTGGTTATATAAAGGGCTATCCACTTCACATTAAGGAAAAATAGCATGGGTAAATCAGTATCTTGTAAAGTTGCACATGAGTTGTATAAAGGTTTCTTATACGTATTGTATAGCAAGTCTCTAAATCTAGTTAAAGTTGGCTACGCCACCATACCAAAGAATAGATGTAAACGATTAAACAAGCATAGTTATGCTGGTGTTAATGATTGGGAAATACAGTACATAGTTAAAAGTGAGCAAATGCCAACTGATGAAACTTGGTGTCATGGCCAGCTAGCGCAGTACAGCAAATTAATTCAATACCAATCTATAAGGCAATGTACTTCACAGGCTAAAGAATTATTCAATTGTACCGTACAATAAGCAATAGAAGTTATTAACAATATAGACAATCAAAGGACCAACGAGAAGCAAGCTATAGAAGTATGCTGATTTTATTCTGCTATAAGGGACACTAAAGTGTAGTGCCAGGTTTTATTGATCACTACAGCCCTGTATTCATTGGTCACTACACTAGCACTCAAGTCACAAAGCCTTCTGTATAGCATGGCTTTTTTTGATTTCATCTATCAATTCATTGACGGCATTGAGCTCAATGCCTTTTACATATAGCTCGGTATCTAACACCTTGATTTTGCCATTGATGATGGGGCTATATAAATGAAACTTGTGACTAAGCAATTTAAAAGCATTGAGTTTATGTGTTAACTGCTTGATATGTTTCTGAAGTACATTATAGTGGTTTTTTACCATGCTCTGATTATCAGTATGCTTATGTAAAGTACTGTCTGGCCTTTTGGGAAGCATATGAATTGGGGCTTGTAGACTGAACCGTTGTTCATATTGTGCGTTGCGACTTCTTTTAGGAGAAAGTCGTTTCACAAAGTGGTGTTTTTCTAATCGATACAAGTGGTTATGCATGCATTTTCGAAGAATTGCAGCATCTTCAGTCTCATACGTATAGATAAGGGCTTGTAACAAATATTCCGTAGTAAAGACGACGGGGCAATGTTTATTAATAATGTCTATAAAATCAACTTGTGTCATTTTGAAGGATTCGAGTTGTGAGTAAATAAACCCAGGGATGCTAGCATCCCTGGGCGAGCGTTTAGCTAATAAGGCAGCGGCAAACTGATATTAGCTAAGTGATTAATCACCACAAAACACACTATAGTGTGTTTTAATTTAATCTACAAGATAAGAATGAAAAAAAAGATTGCGATTGAGTTTGGAAAAAAACTCGCAGAAAAAAGAAAAGAAAAAGACATACTTCAGAAAGACCTGTCACAGCAATGCGGCTTTAGCCTTAACTATATTGGTATCGTAGAGCGAGGTGAGAAAAGTATCAGCTTAGAGAAAGTGTATGTTATTGCAGCGATTCTTGAATGCTCAGTGCATGATTTAATCCCAGACGAGAAAGCGATTTTACTTGAGGCTGAATAGCTTAAGACACAAGATTGTTGAGTAAAATGAAGGTTTATTTAACGTTAGAAGAGACGATATGCTGCGTAATGCAGTTACGAGAATAATCTTATCGAAGCACGTCTAGAACAACTCTATGACAGTATTTTGCGGTATATCGATTATCAATGCTTTTTATGTATGATTCAAACTTGCAAAAGCCACTTAAGCACAAGATAAACGGCTAAGGTGGGTAAAGCTGCCAAATATAATTTTTGCCCATCAATACACAATGTCATTTAGCGATACTTTGTTTGTATTGAAAGTGATGAATGTAAAGTTGACTAAGTTACTGCATGCTATGACAGCTCAACAATGTCGATAACATTACTGTGTTATGACGAACCGTTGATGCTTCCTCCTCCTCAGCTTTTTTTCTACATATTCAAAAAATAATTTACTCATAATATAAATTGTTGTCGATGATTTCAGTCATGTTAAATGTGTTTGCTATGACATTTAACACTGTGATTATGTAATGTTTTATTTTGTTCATGACGTTGTAATATTGACTTTTTAAAATGTTAAAAGTATATAAATAGTTGAAATGTATATAGTTATTTTTAATCTGAGTGTTGTGTATGTTCAAGGATATGTTAATCTGTGCTTAAGAAAAGCGGGCAAAGACTCGCCAAGGTTAAGCAATGAAAGATTTAACAGTCTCACATTATGTGAAGCAATATTTATCCTCAAGAGTACATGAAGTCGCACCTTCAACATTACGCTCTGAGCGTTGTAAAGCATCAAAAATCATTAAAATAATGGGGAAGCGTTATATTAATTCTGTCACGCACAGTGACATTATTCAGTTGCGTCAAAAATTACATAAAAGCTATGCAAACAAGTCGATAAACGAGTTTTATATCATTTTGCGTGCGATATTTAATAATGCCTTTCGAGACGGTCTAATTGTTAGAAATCCGATGGATGGCATCCAAAATCTATCAGTTTGTCATGCTGAGCCTAATCCGTTTACACGAGCAGAATTAACAGCGTTAGCACAAACAGAGGTTGAGTGCTTTTCAGGGAAAAATGCTTTCCAGTTATGTGCCCTAACTGGACTTCGTATAAGCGAGTTGCTCGCTGTAAGCTGGGAAGATATTGACTTTATTAACGCAAAACTCAAAGTCAGAATTGCATTAGTCGACAAGCAATATAAAACACCAAAAACACCTGGGTCACAACGCACAGTTGAGTTATGTGCTTCTGCTATGTATATATTAACACAACAAAAATTGATAACTGGACATCGAAAAGCTAGAAAGATATCAGTGCTTCAGCGCGACAATAAAACGAAAAAAATCGAGAATTTATCACTCGTTTTCTACAACACTCAGACAAATCAGCCTTTTATAAGCGCGAAACAATTTAACAAAACGTTTTTCACCCCATTTTTAGTATCTGCCAATGTTAAGCATCGCGGCGCTGGGCAACTTAGACACACTTTTGCAAGTCAAGCTCTGACATCTGGTGTCTCAAAAGAATGGATAGCCCGACAACTAGGGCACGAAAGCACTGCTATGATTGATATTCATTATGCGCGATGGATGTGTGCAGATGCACCTGATTTTGTTAACAGAGTAGAGCAACAATTTAGTGGCATATTTACACAAAAACAACCCGATGAATCTTTATCAGTTGAAACAAAGACTCCCTATGTAGCAACGACTTCAAATACTGCTTCAAACGCTGATATTCAGCTGTCAGAGCAACAGATATCGCAATTGCTCATTAGTCACCCCAATTTGATAACAGAGTATCTCAATCGATTGTTGAGTCAGAGTGTTGGGGAGACGTTGATATGAGATTAACGACTCTCTTCTTTGCATTTGTTAACTATGCATTTAATGACAAGGGGCGCAGAGCTGGCAAAGCTACCTTGTTTCATTCATTACGTCTCACAGAAGAAATGGCGCTTAAACAAAAGTATTTGACTAAGTCACAGAAGCTGATGCGCTCAAAGAATGAGATCGAAATTGAATGGAATAGCTCGCTATCGCACACTAATTTGATTGATACCCCTGAAGGAATTGTCCCTCTAGCTAACTTTTCACAAGAGCAAAGAGAGCAAATGATGTTCGAAATTTTGCAACCTCAAACAATGAAGAGCGCTGATGCGCGTAAATTTGGGCAAGACAAAGCGCGCTCAAAAAACAAACTTAAAGAGTGGATAAAGGCAGGTCATTTTTGTAAGAAAGGTATTGAGTTAGTCGATGAGATTTTTTCGAGTGATAGCTTAATAAATGTGCATCATGCTGCATATCGATTGAATTTGCTTAATATGAAGCGTAAAGCTCAGCGAGTTGAGCAATTGGTGAATTATATCAAAGCCCACAATGCATTGTTAGATAAGCCTAATTCACTTAACTCTGTCAATTTTGAAGAATTATTATTCAAAATCCCTATAAATAATCAGATAGGTACAGACATTGTGAGCAATGAAGAAATGATGCACGCAATGAAAAGTTTCTTACAGCGTTATTATCCTGATCATCCAATTAAACTCATGGTGTTACATCATGATGAACGACTACCCGGTGAAATAACTGGCGGTCATGTTCATGCTTTCATTTCTGGGAAAAATGCTTCAACGCATCAATACGATTTACGGTTAGCACACATCAGAAACGTCAATGCATTTTTGTTTGATCGCAAAGGTGTCGATGCCGAGTTACTTTCTGAGAAAGGACGCTTGAATCGTGAACAAGCAGGCGATGTGGCGAAGCATATGCAAGAGATGTTCTATGAGTTCGTCAATGAACATCTCTTTCATCCGAAGGGCATCAATGCTGATTTCCATCCAGAATCTGTCCGTAAATCTGAAAAACGAATGCAAATGCGTAAAGAAGCAAAGCTAGCGAAGCGCGATAGATCATTCAACTATCACACACGTTTACTTGAGGACGTAGATAGTTTAGAAAATAAGGCTAAAAAATTGGGTGACAAAATTTCTCAGCTAGAGAAAACGGTTGATGATTTAGAGAACAAAGCCGCTTACTTGAGTGAAAATTGTGAGACTTTGATAATAAAACGTGACGCACTTAAGCAACAATGTATTCAGCAAGAGGCTATGGCTCAAACAAATCAGCGTAGACTCAGTAAAAAAATGCGGCTTGAGCAAGAAGTTGATGAGCGTTTAAGCGCTAAGGTAAAGGAAGAAAAGAAATTAGATGCATCGATTTGGCTTAAACAGCAAAAACACACAGAATTAGATAGCGCCATAGCTGAGAAACAATCAATTTTAGATAGACTTAGCGTAATGACAACTCAGGCATTGTATCCAATACACAAAATGTTGGAACACATGAATAATCGATTAATACTAAAAGGAAGAGCCGGAGCGACGGAGTTCATGCAACATATCATTAAAGCCTTTAGTGCAGATTTGCCAGCAGAGCTCAGAAAAACACTAATAAAAATCACGAATAATACTGGCGATACAGAGCTTGAAAACGGGTTAACACGCAAAGACAGTCAGATTAACGACTCATTGGATATGTGATATAGCACGCGTTCAATATTCGTTAAATGATGCGTTAACCGTATTCTCTCAGATTAGAGTCAATACAATATAAGTTGCTCGCAAAATAAGCAGGGAATCGGTCATTACTTTTTAAAGTGATGACCGATTTTTACTAATCGCTGAGAATGTAAGACTTAAATTAACGGCCAGGCATGAGGTTATGCTTGTATCGAGTTATAGAGTGTAGTTTGTGCCAATAGCGCTATCTAGCCCTAATTGGCAGCACTGCTGCCACAGATGGCACTTACGCTGCCAGTGGCGGCATTAAACATGTCAGTGGTCGGTTTAGAGAGCAAACGGTTAAGGCGAAATACTCAAAATATCGATTTGATAAATTGAGGTTTGAACAACATGTATGTTTGAAGCTCATTAGTGTTGAAATGAAATTACCGTAGATGGTGAGAGTATAAAACCCGCATGGTCAGTTGTTTTTACGACGTGATAATGTTTAGGCTTAGCCTAAACAAACCTTAACTTCGCACTCGGTGAGTGCGAAAAGTACAGTTTCGCAGTCATCGACTGCGAAGCAAAACGTAGCCCGCAATTATGTGGGACCAGTACGTAACCCGGTACGCTTGTATCCCACTTTTTGTTCCAAAAAGGTCGGATACAAGCTCGGGCAAGGGGTACCCCTTTGAACCCCAAAATCAAATTGAAAAAAGTATCTAATAGCCAAAACCTAGGGCAACCGCATGAGTGTTCGTTTTGTGAAAAAACCCTCTATTTGTTCATAAAACGTTCGCGATCTCGCCCTGTGCCAGAACCCCCTTTAGTTGTCCAATAAATCTACATAATAGATTTAATTCAAAAAAGTTCGAGGCAATATCAAGGTTCAAAGCTTGTTGTGTATGAATTTTATATTTAAAGGCAAGTTAATATAATTAAAACGAAATTAAAACATTTACATTTCATTTTGTTTACAATTATGTTTAATTTGTGTACATTCTCATTCGATTTTAATTTACGACTAATGGACTAGTTATGCCACACCTTATTGTGTACCGCTTTGTTTTATACCTGTTGCTTATTTTGAGCTCTGCCTTTGCCACTTCTGCTTATGCAGCACCAACATTTGAATTACTTTCTCCTCCAACACTAACAGGAACAAAGTCGGGCTCATCGGTCCAATTATACTGGTCAATGAGTTGCAGTATAACCTCCGCTAATATCCAAGAATCACAAGATGGCACGACATGGCAAACCGTTTACGATGGGCGGGGTATTCCCTATGACGGTGGCGCCGTATCTTTTATGTCTACATCACCAAGCGTGAGTACAGCCTCATTACAGTCAAGTTTCACGGACTTTGGGTCTGGAACAGTTTGTATCGGCTGGAATAGCCAAAGAACATTATCTCTATCAGGGAAAACAAAATCAGGTTATTACTATCGAGCTAAAGTGTGTGATAGCAGTGGATGTGGTCGCTATAGTGCAAATGTCTTAGTTGGAAGTGTGAGTTCTGGTGGCGGCAGTCCAAGTAATGGGGTTTTAGCTGACATTTCAACCATTCCAGATTCAACCAACGGCCAAGTCTCACCAGAACAAAGTGACTTGGTGGGTGAAATAAAAGGCAATGCCGGCGTTGATGGCGGCGCTTTTTCTTATTCAGTGCCTTTGACCGTTGCACCTGGTCGTAAGGGCGTCCAACCTAGCTTATCGCTAAACTACAGCAGTCAATCTGGTGAAGGAATTGCCGGAATGGGCTGGAGCTTATCGGCCAACTCGAGTATTTCCCGTTGCTCAAACATTTATGATTTAGACGATAAAAGTTCCAATAGCACTTTTAGTGCAGAAGATAAAATTTGCTACAACGGCAGTCGTTTGGTAGCAGTAGCAAAAGATGCTGGTGGTTATGTTGGAAAATACGGCATCTCTGGCACCTACTATCAAACCGAGCGCGATGGTGCTGTTATTGTTAAACAATTAGGTGGCGGGCTAAATAGCAGTAATGTTTACTTTGTTGCTTATGAAGCGAATGGGACTCAACACGTATTTGGCCAATCAAGTAACAGTCGCATAGCCCCTGTAGGCTTAAGCCTTGCTTCTACTTGGTTGCAAGAAATTACTCGCGACACTCATGGTAATGAAATTAGCTACCAATACGACGAAGCCTCTGCAGGTAATCGTTATCTCCTTGATATCTACTATACCGGTTATAAAGGTGCTTTAGGCACTCGAAATATTCACTTTGACTATAAAACAATACCTAGCACTAAAAGTTATCAGTGGGGAGGCTATAGCATTCATGACAGACAGCTGATGAGTATGTCGATGAACATTGAAGGGCAAGAAAAAGCTACGTGGTTATTGAATTATCAGACTCCGACCACTTCTTTAAATGATGCAGCGATATTAGACAATTTGCAGTATTGCGATACAGACAATAATGATTGTTTAACAACAGAATTCTCGTGGTTTTCCCGTCAATACCAGCACAGCTTACAAACCAACCATGCACTAGCCAACATTACAGATAATTATACTGTTGGATTAAAAGTAAAACAGGATGCCGATTATGATGGCGATGGTGTGGCAGATTTATCCGTCCCGTTAGACGGCATCTATCTATCACGCACAGGAAACAAAATTACTTATCGCAATTTGCCTGACATTAGTGCCCGTCAATGGACTGGAAATGCTAGTGATGATGGCGTTATTTCTGAAAATGAGAAAAGTTCAAATGTTGTCACAGGTACGATAGATTACGATTTAGATGGCTCTGATGATTTTGTCTACACTAACAGTGCTTCGCAATTAGTTTTTACCAGTTTTAACATTAACGGTAGTGTTAAGAGTACTTACAATTCAGCTATTAGCGCGACATGTTACACCACTATCTATCGTGATGTTGGCGATAAATTTTGTTCAAGCCATGCGGTTGATATCAATGGCGACGGCCGTAAAGATATCTTACTCGCGACGAATAAACAGAATGGTTCTAGCAACTATATTATTACTTACAAAGCTTATCTGCGAAATGCCTCTGGTGCTGGTTTTAGTTACAAAGGCAGCTTTACTGCACAAGCCAAAGAACCGCTTATTCCGATGGATGTGGATGGTGACGGAATAGTAGATTTAGCGCCAAGTCAATTCCATAAATCATTAAAATGGTACAAAATTGGCTTCAACTCATCAAATGCTGTCACATTTACGGAGAAAAACACCACATTTAACATTAACGTCGACGCTGTTCATCGTTCTAAACCGAGCCGTTGGGTTGATTTAAATGGCGATGGGCTCAGCGATATTTTGACGTTGAACAAAGTAAACAGCAATGACCGTTTTTACACCCGTTATATTATTTTCAATAAAGGCAATGGATTATTTGAAGCACCTGTTAATACAGGGATAAAAGAACTCGCATGGACTGTCAGTGGTGGTAATTTTGCTAAAGACCCTGTTTATGGTGGCCCGAGTGGTTACGTCTATGAAAACTATATTCAATTTATCGATTATAATGGTGACGGACGTCAAGATATCCTTTTTCCGGATGTATCTCGTAAAAAGTACCTGTATGACTGTTGGAGCTGGAGTACTAACGAAGCCTGTGGTGCTGTGGACGGAGCTGATGCTCCCAGATTTTATGACTATGATGTCTGGTACTGGAATGTTCTACTCACCAATCCTGATGGCAAATCTTTTACTAATGTTCAGTTACCTATTTATGGGGCGTTGGCTACATTGTCGCCTATCGATTTAACTGGCGACGGCAGAGTTGATTTTGTCACCGGAATGGGGTTTGAGTCAGACGCCACAAAACGCACTTGGTTTTATGGCTCTAAACAAGGCGGTAAGCCTAGCTCTTATCCCGTCGGATTTACTCTTTTTGCACATGTGGATACTCAAGATACTGTAATTAAGAGTATCAAAACGGGTATGGGGGAAAAATTACAGCTTGGCTACACACAACTTAAAAATCGGTATAGCTCCCCTGTAGGGACTCAATATCCTTATGTTAACTTCACTAACACGATGCGAGTTGTTGCCACGTTAAAAGAAGATAATGGCCTAAATGGGGTTAACAAAACGGAATATAATTATAAAAATGCTCGCTTCCATGTCGCGGGTCGAGGCTTTCAAGGTTTTAGTGACATTATTGAAACCAATACTGATGCTCAAAACCTACATACATTAACGACTCAAACCGTTTTTTCACAAACCTTCCCTTGGTCAGGGACTGTGTTGAAAAAAACCGTTAAAGACGGTCAACAAAATACTCTTAATGAATACCGAGTTGACGAACTGTCCCCGAGCCAATCGGAATATACTGCAGTCGTTGGTCGTAGTTGGTGTTTCTATCCCAAAAAGACAACGAGCGAAACGAGATCTATCTATCCAAACACTATCGTGTCTACAGTGACAAACACACAAGTTAAAAATCGTTTCTGCCAAACCACTTCATCATCAACTAAAACAGTTGATACCACCATTGAGCATAATAAAAGCAGTACACAGGATTATACCGATTTAGCCGGTTGGTCAGTGCCGACAATCTCAACCGCCAATCAATCGGTTATCTACAAAGCAGCTCACGGTAGTGTCGTGTTAAACCCTGCTAATACCGCAACAAGCCAAAAAACAACGCACACGTATGGCAGTAACGAACAAAGCGTCAAAGCATTGCTTAGCAGTCGTATTGAAGGCACCGGTACGTTAAAAGGAGTTGCCACCACTACGACCTATAGCAACTATGACCAGTACGGTAATGCAAGCAAAGTGAGTGTGGGAGATAGATACAATCAGGTCGCTATGACTAATGATGGTTATTTTGCCTACAAAACCTTTAACGCCCAATGGCCGGGCGTTGCCGTGACAACCAATACCTATGACCCACTAACCGGTCAGGTGCTGACATCTGTCGATATCAATGGGGTGACGACAACCAATCAGGTTAACTTTATTGGCGCACCGCAAAGCTCATCTGTCACCAAAGGCAATATTGTTATTCAACCCACAAGTTATCTTTCTCTACAGTGGGAAACGGGTAACTATGCCTGTAAGCAAACCATGCAAGCAGATGGTCAACCACAAGCCGTTACCTATTTCGACAGCCTTGGTCGTCCTGTAAAGCAGGTAACCGATGGTTTTGAAGGCGAAATTACTAGCGAAACCGCGTACGACGCAAGAGGTAATATTGTTAGTGAAACCAAGCCAACAGAAGATTACGGCACCCAAATTACGACACAATTTGAAGATTATGACGCATTAGGGCGCCCCGCTCGTAAGATTTACAATGACGGCATGGTTAGCTACCAGTCAGAATATGACTATGGCGATGGCATTACGACGAATATTAGCGTTTCTGGCGGGTTAAATGCGTCGATGAGTCGCAGTTATAACAGCCTTGGTCAGCTATTAAGCACTACAGATGCAAAAGGTAATAAAAGTTACTTTGCCTATAATGCCGCAGGCTTACCTGTGTTAATCCAAGATGTGCTGGGCAGCCAAATCACCGCCCGTTATGATGATTTAGGCCGCAAGGCATGGTTTAACGACCCGAACATGGGGGTCTGGAACTTTACTTATAATCAATATGGCGAGCTTGTAACCCAAAAAGATGCGCGCAATATTACAACCACATTTAACTATGACAAAGCCGGTCGTCAAACGAGTCAAACAGGTCAGCAAACGCGAACCTGGGTATATGATGCCAATGTGGGTTACGGTAAGTTATACCAGGCTAAAGTAGATGGGCATATTCAAACTCATAGCTATGATACCGCTGGGCGCATTAAGCAAACACTTACGGCTATTGGTAGCTTAAGCTTCACTGAAAAATATGCCTATGACTCGCAATTTGGCCGTATCAAAGCCATGCAGTATCCTAGCGGCGAGCATGTAGCTTATCGTTTTGACGACAAGGGTTATTTAATCGAAGATTACCAACGTTTTACTGATGGTTCTGAGCAATCACTGCGCATAATCGATGAGTACAGCGCCTTTGGCAGTATTAATCAACAAACGTTCAGTAGCTATTATGTTCAACAGTTTAGCCGTAATTTAGCCGGTTCACCAACGAGTATCTGTACCAGCTCTTCTGGAGGGTGCAGTACTCTCGGGGTGCAATACTTAAATTATGATTATGATGGAATGGGTAATTTAGCCTTTCAACACAATGTGATTACCCAGTTCAAAGAAAGCTACAACTATGACGAGCTCATGCGGGTTGATGACTCAACTAAAACGTACAAAGGTATCACCTATGCTGCGGTTAATTATGACTATGACGCCGCAGGTAATATCCTTGTTAAAGGCGATTACGGTAGTCAGTATCTTTACGGTAGTGTAGGCAAAGGTGCTGGCGGTAATGCAGGCCCTAACGCCATTAGGCAGTTTATCCGTGGTGGTACAAAAACCTTCACCTATGACAATAACGGTAACCGGCTCACCGGTGATGGCGTAACGTTAACCTATAACGACCAAAACAAGCCGTTAACGGTTGACCGCAATAATGTAAAAAGTACATTCAGCTACGATGCGAATGGTAACCGCTATAAACAGGTTAAACAGCAAAGCGGTAGTGTGGTATCGACCACGTATTATGTGGGCAGTTTTGAGCGTGAAGTGACCCTAAGCGGTACGGTAGATAAAACCTACATTGGTGACCACACCATTAAGATGAAAGCCCATGTGGGCAGCTTAGGTAATCAATCACCGTTCCAGCATGTTCTGCGCGACCACTTAGGTAGTGTTGATACCTTGATGGATGCCAAAACCGGTGCCGTATTACAACACCGTGGTTATGATGTATTTGGTCGCCCAAGAGACATTGCATCAGGCAATTCGTTATTATCTGGTACTAGCTGGCAAGGTGTCACTAAGGGCTACACAGACCATGAGCATTTGATTGATCAAGAGCTTATTCATATGAACGGGCGGATATACGATTTTAACGTCGGCCGTTTTTTAAGTGTTGACCCGTTTTTGCAGTTCCCAGAGAATAGCCAGAGCGCTAACCCGTATTCGTATATTTTGAATAACCCGATGAGTGGGGTTGACCCAACAGGGTATAGATCTGAAGAATTAGACGAGGTTATATCAGGTAAGGCGTTTGAGAAGCTTGAGAAAGATGAAAGTGGGAATCTCTATGTGACAGCTGATGGGGAAACTTATAAATTAACTTCAGTTTCAAATGGCGAGAAGAACTTTTCTATATCATTTGACGGTAATGGTGGCGGTACCGCGCAAGTTGGTAAGGTGTCTGGGGCAGTTAACCTGCATAAAGGAGATAGTGGTACTAATGTAGATAGTTCAGGGTTAAATGGTACTGAAACAGCCTGCTTCGGTAGTGCTTGCTCTCCTTCTGATTTAGGATTACAAGAGCAAGATTACGACCCATCTATTTGTGATAATGGTAACTATTGCAAAATCGAAAGCGGAAAAACAGAAATTAGATCTCATACACACGAAAGCGAAGAATATGCATATGTTGGTATTCTGACCGATACGAGTTCCGACTCCCCACCAGGATTGCCATGGAACAGCAAAAAACCATGGAGGGACGGGCCTCACGATATGTCTGCTAAGTTTTTGAACAGTAAAATGTTTAATGAATATATAAGAGATAAAATTGTTTCTCAAAAATTTCAGGTTACTGAAAGAGTCTTGATTTTTGCGGATGCAAATGGAAGTGCTGGTCAGCGCATCTTAACTCCGAGGGTTGTGCCGATAGGTAACCGACAAACTCGCTATTCAAATCCAAGACGCACTGGGAAGTTCAAACTGGACAATCAACTCCATAAGGGCGCTGTAGTATGCGCTCATACGATTACAACGTGTTGAGGTTTATATGAAATTTATAGCTATTCTAATTACAATTATGTCTGTTTTTGGGTGTCGCGAGGCTCAGTCCGAGACGATAAAGTCAGCAGCGCTTATGACATTGAATTGTAAAGTTGATTTAGAACGTTTTGCGGCAAAATCTTCTGAGGCAACAACTCTGCCTTTAGCTGTTGACCTTCAGCACTCACCAGAAATAGAAGGTGTCATCATTCTTGAAGGGGAGCCTAAAGCCTACGTAAAGGCACTAAACAAGTTAAATGACGTACTCAATAAATGCGAAGCCAACTCATTCACAAGATTCAAACTTTCAGGGAATGTTAGTCAAGACCTCAGTAGCGAGTTGAGTAAATCCGACGCATTTATCAGAGTTGAGAATGGCTACCTATATCTTTATAGAGTTTTGTGATGAATAAGAAGAATAACATGGCCATATATGGACGCTCCCGGTGTGTCAAGATAATACTCTGCTCACCGAAGGCTTTTGGGCCTTAGTTTTCTGTACAACATTCTCACTCTTATCGTTGCTTTTGATGCGCTAATTTACCGCTAGAAGTGGTTTTACTACCCTGATATTTATAAAGTCGCGGGCTTAACAGTGAAATCTGAACCTAATGAAATCAGTTCATAATTATTGACTTTTTTCAACTTCAGGAATAAAGTCAATCTTAGTTAGCAATTGCAGGGTTTGAAGATATAAAATTCTGCAACCAAATGAATTTAAACGACTATTTTAACTATTTAATTTGAGAGTCTGGGTTCAAATCCCTATCCCTCCGCCACATTCAAATAAAAAGGCTCGCTATTTATAGCGGGCCTTTTTATTGGGCGAAAGATAGGACTTTGAACCCACGGGTTCCTCTTTATTACAAGCAAGCTATCCCTCCACAAAATCCAAGACAAAAGTAAAATCGACAAAGATAAGGCGCTGCAAAATGCCAGCATTGGCTGTGCGCTTAAGCATTAATTCCTCAAAAACCACAATTCTCCTTATCCTTGATTGATATCGTGATTTTCTGCTGTGCTGAATTGCGTAGATGACTGATAAATCGATCATATAACGCTAATGTTTTAGCCATGTTGATTGAGAATTAACATAGCCATCCACTTCAACTGGCCAAATAGCAAACACTTAACTACGCTTTATTTACCCTTTGAAAATGGTAATTAAAGATGGCCAGACCAAGGCAGACAATCATTAGCCTAGAAGATACGCCTTACTATCACTGCTGTTCACGAGTGGTGCGTAAGGCATTTTTATGTGGGGTTGATAACTCAACGGGTGAGAATTTCGAGCATCGACGTGAGTGGGTCGATTCACGTATCCTTGAGTTAGCGACCATCTTTGCCATTGATATCTGTGCTTATGCCGTGATGAGTAATCATTTACATGTGGTGTTAAAGGTTGATGCAGACAAAGCGAAATGCTGGTCAGATAAAGAAGTGTTAATTCAGTGGCACAAAGGCTTTAAGGGCACGTTGCTCACGCACAAATACCTTAAAGAGGAAGACCTTAACCAATTTGAACTTCAAACGGTTAATGAATGCATTACCGAATACCGTAGGCGCTTAATTGATATCAGTTGGTTTATGCGTTCACTGAGTGAGCCAATCGCCAGAATGGCCAACAAAGAAGATAAGTGCTCAGGCCGCTTCTGGGAAGGACGCTTTAAGTCTCAAGCGCTACTTGATGAAACCGCAGCACTAGCCTGTATGGCCTATGTTGATTTGAATCCAATTCGTGCCATGATGGCCGCAACCCCAGAAACCTCAGATTACACCAGTATTCAACGTCGAATAAATTCAGCAATGAATGGCGAGCAACCAACAGAACTAATACCGTTTGTGGGTAATGAAAGACTCAATATGCCTAACGGGCTCATGTTCAGCGTCAAAGACTACATTGTACTGGTTGAAGATACCGGTCGGATAATTCGAGAAGATAAGCGGGGCGCCATTAGCTCAAGCAGCCAGGACATACTGAATAGATTAAACATTCCCGCAGAGAATTGGCTTAAAATCACAACTGAATTTGGTGCATTATTTAAAGGTGCTGTTGGAGCATTACCCGCCTTAACCGAATACTGTGAACATTTAGACCGAAAACGACGACAAGGCGCTGCAACTGTCAGCGCTGGCTGTGCGCTTAAGTAATAATACCCCCTCAAATAACAATTCACCTTACACTTGACTACTATCAATTTTTTCTGCTGTGCCGAATTCTGCAAATGATGAATAAACCACTAATTTAACGCTAATGTTTTAGCCATGTTGATTGAAATTGATGAGTTGAGTACATCGAGCGTAACCCTCGCCAAAGCCATAAAAACGAGTTATGTTATTTGTTCAAAAAATGGGTGGCATAGTTTCATTTAGAATAGTTTCATTTCTAGTTTTTGCCCTAATTTAAAGTTGATTGATTCAATATAACTAACCTGATAACGTACTAAAAATATTAATAATTAAAGCTGTATAGCGATGATAGTTCTGAAAAATACATAAGGGTATTTAGCGGAATTTTTAATAATACGCGTTATGTTCTTGGAGGCACTGTGCTAGAAGCTTTTACTGGTTTACTTGGCCTTTTTGTTGGCTTAGTTCTTGGGCATCGATTATCTCTAGGTCGAGATAAACGCAAAGAGTTTAATCATGCAATTTCTCCGGTTAGAGAAGTTCTAATAGTTCAGTTGGATAAGCTTGAAGCTGGCATTTTTGAGCATGGAATAACGGATAGAGATGTAACTCGTCTTAGAGCATCTTTAGGGGAGCTGGCATCAAAGGAAATTGTATTTGCCTACGCTAAATATGGCGAAGCAAGAAAAGGCTCTGGCAGTCATGATAAATACGGCAGCTTTACAAAAAATGAAGATGGCTTTAGTAAATTTACTGCTGCTTCAAAAATTCTCCTATCGAAGCTCAGAGTTAAATGAGACTACAACAGGTTGAATGATTGATGCTCAATCGACTTTACTTTTAAATATCTCATTGTATCAATGCCATGTATTAATTTAGTTAGGCATCGGCTAAGTTCAACAAACTCTGCAATTAACATGGTCATATATGGTGTCGATATTGGACACTGATTGATAGAGCGAATATTGGCTATTACAGATAATGTGCCACTGGGATAGCGACTTGCTTTTTGTTTCCCACCTACTTAGGGGGCGTTTACATCTTAGAGTGTTTTTTTATGCACTACTGAGAATAAGTAGGGGTATAAAGCGGGGTATCTTGATTTTACAGGTTAATTATAACATTAAGTATCAATATCTTGTCCTTCATATGGGCGGAATGATGTCACCATCATCTGATTATTTCATAGAAACTCATAATGTTTCATTAAGCCCGTAGGGTTACGCTTTACGGGCATTTTTTATTAAAAAAACAGCACATTGAATAAATCTCAATCATCCATTATTGATTTGTTGCAGCCGGTTTTTTGTCCAATATAAAGATACCGATGAATTTAGACCAATAAGTTATAAAGAAGGGTTGGACATATATCCACGGTAAGAGAATAATCCGCGCTTCATTTCATACCAACTCAAAAAATCCGCAGTGTATGAATGCCTACTTTTCATTTCTTCTGGATTATCACCATGGATAAAAAACAAGCTTCATTTGGTATTGTCATCGCCATCGCTTCTCTTCTTTTAGGAGCCGTCTTCCTTGACAGTTCATCACTATTTTTGCGTTTATTGTTCGGTTTGAGCCTTGGTTTTGTCTTAACAAAGGGGTCTATAGGTTTTGCCGGTAGTGTTAACCGTGCGTATCGCCGTGGTTCGACGCAATTGCTGCAGACATTAATGTTTATGTTCGTTATTACCGCCATTATTAATGCGGGTTTACTGCTGAATGCCAACCCCGGCAGCTATAATTTATGGGTTAATCCTATCAACCTGGGCTTAGTGTTGGGGGGAGTCATGTTTGGTGCTGGAATGAGCCTTTCAAGCTGCTGTGCGACGGGCGTGATGGTTGAATTGGTGAGCGATATTCCGCGTGCTTTGACGACCTTATTCTTTTTTGGTGCCGGGGTGTTTTTTGGTTTTCCATTGCAGGCGACACAAACATGGATCACAACCACATCATTCTCTTCCAGTAGTTTTGCTGGCAAAGGGGTATACCTGCCGGATCTGTTTACCTGGGGGCCTTTGAACGGCTATTTTATTTCAATTCTAGTGAGCATCGCTTTTGCTTTGATCGTGGTTTTTTTCGCTAAAAAATATCAAAATTACCGTCATGCGAAAGGGTCATTCTTAGGTGTTGACGCTGAAACTGTACGTCAAGAAATGCACCCAAAACACACTCAGCAGCACTTTACTTTATTCAGTGTTGAAACCTACCATAGATGGATTGGTAATCTATGGGAAATGAAAACGGCGGCGCTAGTGATATCCTTGATCTTCGGTATTATGATGGTCTCAACGGGTGCAGGATGGGGGGCATCAACACCCTTCGGTATTTGGTTTGGTAAAGTGTTAATGGTGTTTGGCATGAGCGCAAATGATATTGCTGACTTTACTTCTCGACCAGCCGGTTTGTTTACTACCCCGTTTTTCGAGCATAGTATTTCAGTGCAGAATTTTGCTCTTATAGTGGGGACATTAATCGCGGTGCTGCTGATGGGTAAATTTTCATTCTCATTTAAAATCAATCATTCTGCGAAACAATTTGCTCTTTTTGCTTTAGGGGGGTTACTGATGGGCTTCGGTACTCGTTTTGCTAACGGCTGTAATGTCGGCGCCTTATTTACACCTATTGCCAATCTTTCACTATCCGGTTGGATTTACCTGGTATTTTTACTTTCAGGGGGGGTTTTAGGTAATAAACTTCATCATTCCCTAATCAAATAACATCGATTGCTGTACAGCGCGGATTTCCAATTTTAAGCCGATAGGGGTTGTTTGATAGTTAATAAACGATCTTTTTTTAATGCCTTTGTATAAAACGAGAATATTAGCAAGTAGCACAGAACGGTTGCTCTGTGCTTTTAGGCTTGATTGATATCAAGCTTTTCTGCTGTGTTAAATCGACCATATTACTGATGGATTGGCCAATTGAGTGCTCATTGGTTAAATCAGCCTGTTGAATTTGCTCGTTGAGAAAATGATAAAAGGTGATCGCAACTCCAATAGAAAGGGGTTATGTTGCTACTTCAAAAAATGGCTGGCTATGTATTCTGGGACTTTAAACCCAAGAGTTCCTCTTTATAAAAGCAAGCTATCCTTCCTCAAGATTAATATCCAATAAAAATTAACCATGAGTGTCATCGTTAGCGTTATCACTTGTATACCGAATAAAATGGGCGAATAAAAAGGGGGGGCATTTTTATTCCCACAAGTACTTGGGTTATGTTGACTTGTGTTTTAACCTAAACCAAAGGTTAATAGTAACAGGCTAAATCGGCTATTTACTGCAGACTGCTAAATTAACGATCAAAGGACCCGCAATGAACTTCAGCGATAAACCAGACCGCACATCGTCAAAAGCCCATAAATGGGAAAAATACAAAGGTACCGATATACTGCCTATGTGGATTGCTGATACTGAGTTTCGCTGTGCTGAGCCTATTTTATCTGCTTTACATCAGCGCATTGATGACGGCTTATTTGGTTATACCTTATCGGCTCACGATACCGATGCCAGTGAGGCTGTTGTGGCGTGGTGTCAACGTCAGTATAACTGGAAGATTGATCCTAGTTGGCTAGTGTGGACTCCGGGTGTGGTGCCCGCATTTAATGTGGCTATTCAAGCATATTGCCAAGCAGGGGATACGATTATCGTACAAACACCCAATTATCCTCCGATATTGGCAGCACCTGCAATTAATCATCTCAACCGAACTTGTATCGGCTCGATAGAAGTGGAAGGTCGCTGGACACTCGATTTTAATGCCTTAGAAGCGGCTGCCGCGGATCCTAAAGCCAGCTTATTTATTATGTGTAATCCGATGAATCCGCTCGGCTCAGTTTTAAACCAAGACGAGTTAGACACAATTGCAGCAATATGCAGAAAACATGGCGTTATGCTGTGCTCGGATGAAATACACTGCGATTTAATTTTAGATGACGTGCCACATCTACCGGCCAGTGCGCACCCAGAGTTGGCTGAGTCTTCAGTGACATTAATGGCCGCCAGTAAAACCTTCAATATTGCTGGATTAGGTACGTCTTTCGCTATTATTCCAAACGAAAAATTAAGAGCAGACTTCAACCATGCTGCCCGCGGCAGATTACCATCGGTAACCGTTACAGGCCTTACCGCTACTAATGCAGCTTTCAGGCATTGCGATGAGTGGCATCAACAACAAGTGGCGTATTTAACTGAAAATCGCGATTATTTGGTGACTGAAATCAACAAAATTGAAGGTTTAAAAGCAATCTCACCCGCGGCTACTTTTTTGCTGTGGGTTGATGCCAGCGGTTTGCAAGTCACCGATACGCAAGCCTGGTGTGAAGCCAAAGGTGTTGGTCCATCAGCGGGCAGAGATTTTGGTGATAAAGACTGTTTTCGCTTGAACTTCGGTTGCTCACGAGATTATTTAGTCGAAGCCATTAAAAAACTGCAGGGCTGAGACGTTTAACCACCGGCAAAACTTCTGTTTTTTTACGGGTAATATTAATATAAAGTAAAAAAGTTGAGCCTTTATCCAGTAGTAAATCGTATGACTATAGAATAAAAATCAAAGGAACGTGTTTCAGGATGACCTTACCTATACAAAACGCACAAGAAATGGCTAAACGATCCGCAACGTTTGTTGACTCTGGATCATTGCGCCGAATTCCTACACTGAACAGCGGCACCGTGGATGATAAGCGCAAAGAAATAGCGCTTTACTTCACTAATACCTTCGATACCTATACGCAACTGTTCGATTGTTTGCGCGATGATGCTGTTTTCTATCAAAAACCTATACCCTTGCGCCACCCGCTTATTTTCTATCTTGGGCATACGGCCACTTTTTTCATCAACAAGCTACTATTGGCAAAACTGATACCCGATCGGATTAATCCTCATATGGAATCAATTTTTGCGGTGGGTGTTGATGAAATGAGCTGGGATGATCTGTCTGAAGACAATTATGACTGGCCTAGTGTTTCTGCGGTAAAAGACTACCGCGCTAAAGTGCGTGCCACAGTATTAACATTAATTGATACCTTGCACCTTGTCCTACCCATTGATTGGGAAAATACCTGGTGGCCCATCGTCATGGGTATTGAGCACGAGCGTATTCACCTTGAGACGTCGTCTGTTCTCATTCGCCAACATGAACTTGCCAAAGTCCAGCCATTACCTCAATGGCCAGCTTGCAAAGATACTGGCCAAGCGCCAAAAAACAAACTGATAAGCGTTACTGCCGGCTCAGTTAATCTTGGAAAATCCTTTGATAGTGCCTTCTATGGATGGGACAACGAATATGGCCAACATCAGGCAGAGGTAGCCGAATTTAAAGCCAGCCAATATTTAGTCAGCAATCAAGAGTTCCTCGAGTTTGTTGAGGACGGTGGTTATGAGCAAAATCGTTTTTGGAGCGATGAAGGCCTGGCTTGGCGGCAGTTTACTGAGGCGAAACACCCGGTATTTTGGCGTTGGCACAATGGTTGGCGTTTGCGCCTGATGACACAAGAAATTGATATGGCTTGGGACTGGCCTGCTGAAGTTAACTACCATGAAGCGAAAGCGTTTTGTGAATGGAAAACCGTAGAAACTGGGCAACAAATTCGGATGCCAACGGAAGACGAATGGCATCGTCTATGCTCACTAGCGGGCGTTGAAGAGCTGAGTAATAGCGCGGCCGATGCAAACTTGCATCTTGACCATTTTGCATCATGCTGCCCGGTAACGCGCTATCAACATGGCAGTTGGTTTGATGTGGTGGGCAATGTGTGGCAATGGACTGAAACGCCTATTTATCCCTTCGATAACTTTAAAGTACACCCACTGTATGACGATTTCACCACGCCAACTTTTGATGGTAAACACAATATAATCAAAGGTGGTTCATGGATTTCAAGTGGTAACGAAGCGCGCCTTAGTGCACGTTATGCGTTTAGACGTCACTTTTCGCAGCACGCCGGATTTCGCTATATTGCCTCCGAAGTTGAGGCAATGTCTCCTAAGGCTTACTATGAAAGTGATCAGCTTCTGTCAGAATATGCAGAGTTTCACTTTGGTGACACCTGGTATGGCGTAGACAATTTTCCTAAAGCCTTAGCTGATATTGCACTTGAGGCAATGAAGGGCAAAACCACCGGTAAAGCACTTGACTTAGGCTGTGCGTGTGGTCGAGCAAGTTTTGAGTTGGCCCGTCAGTTCGATGAAGTAGACGGTATTGATTTCTCAGCAAACTTTACCCGCCTAGCGGCTAAAATGGCGCAGCAAGGCGCAGTGCGTTACGCCCGTGCCGAAGAAGGCGAATTAGTTAGCTACCATACTCGTACCCTGCAAGAACTAGGGTTGGAAGCTTATGCAAACCGTGTTGCATTTCATCAAGGCGACGCCTGTAATCTCAAACCCCAATTCACTGCTTATGATTTAGTTTTAGCTGCTAATTTGATTGATAGGCTTTACCAGCCGAGCCGTTTTCTGGCGGATATGGCACAGCGCATCAATGATGGCGGCTTGCTTATTATTGCATCGCCCTATACGTGGCTGGAAGAACATACACCCAAGGAAGAATGGATTGGGGGTTTCAAAAAAGATGGCGAAAACTACAGCACATTAGATGGCTTGAAAGAGCAACTATCAAGCCACTTTATGTTAGTGGGTGAGCCGCGCAAAGTCCCGTTTGTGATCCGTGAAACTCAGCACAAGTTTCAGCATACCTTGTCTGAACTTACGGTTTGGGAGCGCTTGCCACGCTGATAAGCGCCTCAATTTCCTGAGCAATCAATTTGTGGTCTACCAGTTGTTCAAACCAGCTGGTGGCCACAATATCGCTTTGCAATCCAAGCAAGGTTCCCAGCACTATGCCGCGATGTACGTTGTCACCGCCTAAGTTAGTATTGATTCGCAGTGCTTGCCAAGGGTCATTTTGGTATTTACAGGCTAGATACAAGACGACAGGCCAAGAATCTGAAATATAACATGCCCTTGAAAATATCTGGCCGACGACCTGATTGTCGGGCACGTTACGTTTTAACAGACCGGCTAAATTAGTACTGGTTAAGCCTTTACTTGCTTCAAGTAAAAGTGCCTTAACGCCTGCCTCATCAGGCCCATCCATCAGACCACACAAGAGTTGCACGTAGCGATCACACACCTGCATTAAGGATTCATCAGGATGGGTTAAGGCCAGATGTGCTCGGCAGGCAATCTTTATCTCGGCTTCGCTTATGCCCTTAAGTCGTTCTGAAAAAACCAAAGGCGCTATTGTCACCAATGCACCGATGGATGCCGTGTCGTGAGTTATCATTCCACAGTTTTCAGGCTTGCGTCCCTGCGCCAAGTTAGCAAAAAATCCTCGATGGTAGGATTCTGCATAAGTATCGGGATGAGCGGCGGGAGTCATTGTCATAAAGTCAATGTAGGCATTAACAAATGCTTGTCGGTCATAGGGTTGTGGCGAACTCGCCAGGGTGCGCATCAGTACACGAGCGCAATGGGCGTTGAGGGTGTTTTCGCCCGCCTGCATGCCTTGATGATAATGCACATTCGGTTTGTCCCAAAACTGCGCCTTATCTTTTAAAATAATATCGCCTACCACTTGCGGCGACGGATCGTTAGCTGAATGCCCTTTAGACGATCGATCATTGGACTGTCGCCCCCCTTTATGTTTGGAGTGCAAGGACATAATAGATGAAGGGTGAAACTCAGGGGCGGCCTCAAAGCGCTGAATACCACCAGTAAAAGCACGCTCTATTTCCATTGGTTGATAATACCAATGCACTGGCATGGCCAAAGCATCAGCAATAAAGCTTGTTTTAAGTGCCCAGGTAACGCGAAGTGGCTGAGAAGGGTTGTGATTCATGATAATGCCTCTTTCACATGGTAAAAAATTTGTATCTGCATTAGATACCGCAACAATAGGTTGTGAATCGATAACGAATGGATAATTTTTACCATGTGAATATTGATTAAAAACGTATGTGGTCATACTAGGTACGTCATTTATACAAAAGTAGACGTTTTTTTTAAGGCAATAGGCTAAATTTATTTCGCAACCATAATTTTCAACCCGACAAGCGCAACAGCTTTTTTGAGTATGTGGAGGATGTAGAGGATGTAACCCATTGTGCCTGTAAATGAGCTTGTAAATGAGCTTATAAATGAGCTTATAAATAATTATGTGCAGCACTCTGTGATGATATATCTTTCGAGTTGGCCTTTGCTTGGTAGCTAAACCATTGCTTATAAAAGACGAAAGGTTTATTTTTTTTCATATCCTGCTTGTTTATAGTTTACCCAATTATCTGTACTGATATACTCAACTTCATCCCAATTGTTACCATACTGTGTGCCAATGCCTGTAATCACTCCTAACTTACCCCGTAGCCCTGGTTTTTTGCAGTCTCTTATCTGTTTTAGCGTGATTATCATCACCATTGCAGGAGGACTTTTTGGTTTAGGGATCAGTCTGCATACACTGATGTTTCTGTGTCTTTTGTGGATAGGACTCAACGCTTTTAGTCTTGGCTACGGCTATATACACATACGCGAGTTGATGACTAGCGCCCTCACCAGAGCCATGCCTGCCATTTATATATTTATATTGATCGGCATGGTGATTGCTAGTTTTATGCACAGTGGCACCATCGCCACGCTTATTTATTATGGCCTTAGCTGGCTGAGTCCAAGTTTGTTTTTGGCCGTCGGTTTATTACTGTGCGCCTTGATGTCGGTAGCAACCGGAACATCTTGGGGTACCGTCGGCACCTTAGGCGTGGTTTTTATTGGCATCGGCTCTGCCATGAATATTCCCCTGCCTTTAGTCGCAGGTATGATTGTCTGCGGTGCAACCTTCGGTGATAAAATGTCGCCGATTTCAGATACCACAAACCTCGCCGCTATGAGTGCTGGCACCGATATTTATCGACACATTTACTCCATGCTGTTTACCACAACGCCCACCTTTATCCTCACCTTCTTAATATTTTTAGTGATCGGATTGAACTATGGCGAGCAAAATATAGACTTAACAGAAGTCACCTCAATTCAAATGGCACTAGCCAACAATTATAGCCTTACGCCGCTGATCACCTTATTACCACTGATTTTACTCGCTGTACTGAGCATTAGAAAAGTGCCTGCAGAAGTGACTATGTCATGCAGTATTATACTCGCCGTGCTAATCGCGATTGTTTATCAGCAAGAAAGTGCTATCTCCGTGCTTAATGCGCTGTGGGAAAATACGCCCGAATCAACGGGTATCCCCAGTTTAGATGCTTTGCTTGGTCGCGGCGGCATTAGCAGCATGAGCTGGACCTTGCTGCTGGCTTTAATGGCTATCGCGCTAGGCGGAATTTTGCACGGCGCGGGATTTCTCACTGCACTATTAGCCGGTATCATAAAAAGAGTGCAACGCACTGCCACCCTTATTGCCACAACTATTATGTCCGGCTTCTTAGGTAACATTGCTATGGGAGAGGCTTATATTTCGATTATTCTAAGTTGCCAACTGTTTAAGCCCAAATATGAGCAACAAAATTTAGAGGCTGCCATTCTTTCGCGCTCAGTTGAAGAAGGTGCCACTATGACCACAGGCCTTATTCCGTGGACCACGGCCGGTGCCTTTTATACCGCCACTCTAGGGGTAGACGTACTTGACTACGCGCCCTATGCTTTTTTCAACTACCTCAATGCCATCATTGCAGTGGCAATGGCCGCCTTTGGCATTGGTCTTCTCAAACCGAAAACCAAACCAGCTTTGGCCGTTTTTACTTCAAGGGAGCTATAGTCACACCGCTGGCGATGGTAAATGTTCCGAGATTTTAGTAGCAGGTTTTCTTGACGGGATTGCACAAACCTTGGATGATAAATTAACATCCAATTCTACTGCAAATAAGAATAAATAGGTGCGCCATGCTTTGGGATACGTTAGGTACCGCGCGAGATATTGGTCGACTTAATGAGCTTGCATCGGTCTTAATCCGTTATGGTTTCGGCGATGTGCTGCGAAGACTTGGCCTAGCGAATGTGGTTAATGGCGCAGGTAAGGCACTGCATTGGAAGTATGCTTCGGAAATAACCAATGTAGATTCACCAGTCAGGTTTTGTCATGCCCTGGCTGAAATGGGGCCAACCTTTATTAAACTAGGACAGATCCTTGCGACACGCTCAGATCTGTTTTCTCCAGAGTGGATTGTTGAATTTGAAAAATTACAGGATCAAGCTCCTCCGGTATCATTTGAATTAATCTGTAAACAGTTACACGAAGACCTAGGATGTAGCCCGCAACAGGCTTTTGCCGAATTTGATCCTAAACCTCTCGCTGCCGCCTCCATTGCGCAAGTTCATCGAGCTCGATTACAAGATGGCACTGAGGTCATTATTAAGGTCCGCAGGCCGGGTATCCGACCGATAATGGAGGCCGATTTACGTTTACTTGCCCGCATTGCTGAAGTTATGGAGTCCGAGTCAACATCTTTACGGCGTTTTAGACCTCGTGAGGTGGTACGTCAATTTACCCACTCTTTGCGGCGGGAATTGGATTTGTTGGCCGAGTGTCGTAATGCTGAAAGGATCGCCAAAAATTTCAATAATGATCCAAAAATCGTTATTCCTAAAGTTTATTGGCCGTGGTGCCGTGAACGTGTCAATGTTCAAGAATTTATTGATGGTATTTCTGGGCGAAATATCGAAGCTGTGGAGAAAACAGGGTTAGATAGAAAATTGTTAGCCAAGCATGGCGGTCAAGCGGCGTTAAAAATGATGTTGATTGATGGTTTTTATCATGGAGATCCCCATCAAGGTAATATTTTTTATCTGCCGGAAAATAGAATTGCATTTATTGATTTTGGTATGGTTGGACGACTGTCTTTCGAGCGCCGACATCAATTGGTACAGCTTTTACATAGCATGGTTGAGTTGGATGCGCCTAGAGTTGTTGAAGTATTACTGACTTGGGCTGGAGATCCGCCATTAAATTGTGAAAATCTTACTTTTGAAGTAGAAGAGTTTGTTGATAAATATCATGGCGTTTCATTAAAGAACTTCAATTTGGGCATGATGCTTACTGAGCTGATGTCATTACTTAGAGAATATAGCCTTAACTTACCCCCTGATTTAATTATATTGATTAAAGCATTGATAACGCTTGAAGGCGTTGCCCTGCAGTTAGATCCTGACTTTGATATGGTTTTTGAAGCAGAGCCATTATTACACCAGCTAATGTTAGACCGATATGCACCAGATGCAATGGCCAAAAGAGGTTGGCAAGCTATTGTCGGTACCGCCGAACTGTTAACCGGATTACCGCATGATTTACAGCAACTTTTTCGCTCAGCGCGTAGCGGGAGATTTCAGCTACATGTTGATGTAACGAGGTTAAAAGCCTTTGGCAATCAACTTGACCGTGCTGCTAGCCGAGTGGCAATAGGTAATGTTGTAGCGGCCATGATTATTGGCTCTTCTATTGTGATGACGGTTGATGGTGGCCCGACCTTGTTTGGTTTGCCGTTATTTGGCGTACTTGGATTTCTGAGTGCTGTCGTTGGTGGAATATGGTTAGTGTTCTCTATCTGGTCAAGCGGACGGGGGAGATGAGTCGCTTTTTTCCCATTCAATAGATAAACATGGCCGTAACCGTTGGCGCTACATTGCAGGGTCATCGCATTAACATTACGGGGCGATAATTGATAACCACTTAATCAGGCATTTTTGTTTTGCGCAACATTGATGACAGTTCTATTGTGTGGAAAAATAATTATGCCACTTAAAAATAAACAGAATACAGTGAGCATTTAGCGCTAAAACGGCGACAAGGTGCAACAATCTGCCAATGCCTAGTGGTGTGCTTAAGGTTTAAGGCTTAACGTTTAACATCAATTATCCCATTTCATCCTTGATTAATATCAAACCGCTTGTGATGTTTGAATCTGCCATAATGCTCATCGATTTTCATCTAAAGCTCAATTTTTCGCTAATTCCCGTTCAATTTATACATTTAAATAGTGATAAATACTATCGCAATCAAAGTTGAACAACATTCTGTTAATTCATCATTAAAATGGGTCGCTTGGGTTTTCTTCTTTTTTGCGAAAAGGTAACGCATCATTTATATCTACAAGAGCGTTAATAAATGTTGAATGAGAAGAATACAGAAACTGTCTATGCGGATGTCATCAATTGGGTCTGCTCTACGTAGTAACAATTTTTAGTTGGCACATTTAAATTTTTGGCATGCAAAAAAGCCTCAAAATCGAGAGGCTTTTTTATTTATAGAACAAATAAAATCTATTTACTATCTAGTTATTTACCGCTGCAACATCTTGGTAAACTTTAAGATCTGTGTGTATCTCGTCTTTAAGAGCACTCAGTTTAAATTTACGGATTTTGGCAAACTGGTAGACAAATACGCCAAGATTAAACGCAATACTGATAATACTAATTAACCACATTGCATCAGTATTATGCGAAGATTTAACAGCATACGCGCTAGTATCTACGAATGAAGGGAACGTCATTACAAACATCATCCAGAAACCTAGTGTTGATGCTCTGTGCTGTAACCATGCACCTTTTTTGATAAAGAAGGCCGGAATAGTACAAGAAAGAAGCAGACACATACCTGCATAGAATGAATGATCTGGTACACAGTTATACACATAAGCAAAGTTCCATAGGTCATACGCGATGATCCAGAACCAAAGCATATCTGGCCACATCATATCTTGAGATTTATCTTTACTGATGTAGATACCAGCCCAACCACAGATTGTAACGATGTTTAAGATACCCGCAATAGCGTTAAGGATGTTCCACTGGCCGCCAATAATAAGCATACCATCGTGCATACCATTGAAACCAGAAGTCTGGAATTCACGCATAACAGCTTCAAAAATATTGAAACCTAAAATAAAGGCAGGAAAAAACAACAAATATTTATTATTAACTGCACCTTTAATATAACGGATAGCCATAAAACCAATGACACCAGCAAGACAAGAGTAAACTTTAACCCAAGCAAACCAACTGCCTACAGTAGTACCTTCGGCAGCTGTTGTTGGCCATACGAAGATGGTTAAAATAATCGGTAAGACAATGAAACAGCATATTGCAGCCCATTTACTGCGTCTAGATATTTCATTGAGCACAATTAGCGCGAGTGTGACTGCCACACCAACAAGCGCAGATTGCCAAGGGATTGTTTCAAAAAACATATATATATTCCTTTATTTTGTGTAGCTAAAGTAAAGCTTCCTTTGTGGATAAAAACGACCATTACAATTCACAGTTGGTAGTGTGAAATCTTTGCTTATTGTTGGTAATTTAATGAGTGAAAATGATTAATTAGTCGTTAATCAAATAGCTCAATATCCCCAAACCATAAAACGTGATTAAACGTCACGTTTTTATGATCTCGAGTTCTCGACTAAATGTCAAAATATAAATTCTACTTCTGTTTATTTTGTGTTCTAGATCTCTAATTAATACTTGTAAGATCACTTTTACTCAAATGCCGCAACATAATTACCAAGCTGAATCTGATTTTTTAATATGCTATATTGAGCCAATTATTTATTCTATATTATGAGCAAGAGCTTAATCAGATGAATTTAAAACAAGCCACCAACCGAAAAAATCCTAGTCAAAATCGTAGTAAAGAACGAGTGGCAATAATCCTTGAAGCCGTGAAGGGGTTAATTGAAGAAAGAAATATCGGTAACCTTAAAATTACCGATATAGCTAAACGTGCGAATACATCCCCAGCTTCGATTTATCGATATTTTTCAGATAAAGAAGCAATCATTCTTTCTTTAGCTGAACATTTTATGGAAAAAATCCAGCTTATCGTGGATAAACATGTTATTGCTCTGAAAACACTTGAAGACCTAGAGATGGTGCTAAATAATAATTTTGATGATATTTATTTATTACATAAAAATGAGTCGGCACTACGTCAAATTTGGTTTGAGTCGATTGATACCGATCTTGTTAATCTTGCGACCTTAGAAAGTAATGTCAAAGCCGACAAAATATTTCAAAGCGTACTCAAAGTCGCCCGTCCTAAGGATGAGATACAGTTAAAACAATTTATTTTATTGATGAGTCTTCTATTTAGCTCCGTCATACGCCTGTGTTTTTCTAGTGATGCGAGTACACCGGAACAGCTAAAGAAGATATATGTTGATACGGTTATGTCTGGTATGGCTAATTATATAGAATAAGAGAGAGGCGCGCCTGATTACCAATGTCGGAATACATGGGCACCCATTCCAACGGCTAATCTGCATGGGTGTCCCACGTTTATAGGGCCACTGCTACGGATTTCAGTAGAGGCGTAGCTGGACTGTCAACGCCTATGTTTATAAATATCAAGGCAGTACAACCGCTTGTTGCGGTACATGAGTCGCATCAAAGCAATGACAAGAGTGAACTGTAGAATAGATACCTAAGGCCATCGGTGAACACATTATTGCCTTGACCCACCGATGGGGTTGCATATGTGGCATAAATTTTTAGACAATGATGAACCGGCTCGGTTAGATAACCTGTTAGCTCGTATTTTTGGAACAATGTGAATAAACACCAATATGACGCAATACCCCGCTAAAATATCTTTATTTGATTACTGAGTTATCAAATAAAGATATCGTCTAGTTTTAATGATCGAATCGCTACAAAAAAGCCCTTCAAGAATTAAATTCATGAAGGGCTCTGAGTCTTTGTTATAAAGAGTTTAATTAAGTATTTTCTTTAATAACTAGTTTATAGTCTTTTGAATCTGTGAATATTTCATCTTTTAAAGGATTCAGTTTGTGTTTACGGATCTTATTAAACTGGTATACCACAAGGGCAACATTTGCCAGTAGTGCGACCAAACTTACAATGAAGAATGCTTTTGGATCATGCGTTGTTGGAACTGGTGCAATTTTATCTGCGAACTGAGGAACAGACATGACAAACATGATCCACAAGGCTAATGTTGAAGCGCGATGCTGTAGCCAAGCACCTTTCTTGATGAAGAATGCAGGGATAGTACAAGATAGTAACAGTACAACACCCGCGTAGAAAGAGTGATCCGAGATACAATTATAAGTGTAAGCGAAATTCCAGAAATCATAAGCAATGATCCAAGGCCAGATCATATCAGGCCAGATCATATCTTTTGACTTATCTTTTGAAATAATAATTCCAGCCCAACCACAAATAGCAACAATGTTAAGTAGACCTGCAATACCATTCATGATGTTCCATGAACCTGACATCATCCAAAGTTGGTTAATGATTTCGCCATCCCATGCACCATAGCTATAGACTTGGAAATCACGAATACAGGCTTCGAAGATATTAAGAGCAAGAATAGCCGCGGGGAAAATTAACACATACTTATTTTTAGAAAGACCAGGAATGAAGCGAATGGCCATAAAACCAATTGCACCAGCAAGACAAGAGTAGGTTTTTACCCAGTTAAACCAGTTGCCTGTACCGTACTCATTACCAGGTGCTGCAGTGGTTGGCCAAATGAAGATGGTCAAGATGATAGGAAGCACTATAAACATAGAGATCCCACCCCAACGGGTAGTACGAGCAAATTCATTGAAAGCCATTAAGGTAAAGTGTAATGGTCAAGTATTTCTGGAGAGATTTTAAGCCGCTTTTTTTAACTCATTATATTTCTGATGTGGCGTCTTATA